>NZ_JAUBPW010000022.1:0-89042 GCF_036700965.1 Microcoleus sp. Pol8_D6
CCTCATTCTCTCCTGGCGCGGTGGCTCTAGTTCTTCTTTTGCCACCGTTCTCATCTTTGGTTAGTCTAAACTACAGTTAATGTGAATTATAGCGATATTTCGGTGGTGGTCAACTTCAGTGTAAATCATAATGTGTCTGGGATTTGCTTTTGCTTCTTCCAAGTTTTGCTTCAGTAGAAAATCTTCTAAGGTATCAATTGCATTAGATATAATGTTAATAAATACCTGATTTATCTGTCCGGGGTAGCACGGTACTAGAGGTAAATTTCCATATTCTTTAACTACTTCTATTTTCGGACGTAGATCATTTGCTTTTAATCGATGTTGTAGAATTAGTAATGCACTGTCAATCCCTTCATGCAGGTTAGCTTCTACTTTTGATGTACTATCAGCGCGGGAAAATGTCCTTAAAGATACACTAATTTGACGAATCCGTTCTACGCCCATTTTCATGGATGAAATAAGCTGGGGTAAGTCTTCTATTAAATACTCTAAATCCACTTCTTCGGCACGAATGGCGATCGCTGCACCTGGAGAGGGCAACTCTTGCTGATAAAGATGAACAATTTCTAATAAATCTTGAATATAAGTTTCAACATGAGTCAGGTTTCCCTTGATAAACCCTACTGGATTATTAATTTCATGTGCCACCCCAGCCACTAATTGACCGAGGGTAGACATTTTTTCGCTTTGGATCAATTGTAGTTGAGCTTGTTGTATGGTCTGTAGAGCTTGTTTTAGTTCAGAGGTTCGGTCTTCAACTCGTTTTTCTAATTCTTGATTCAATTGTTGTAAAGTTTTTTCTAAAGCCGTTTTTTCTTCAACTTTTTCTTGGAGTAATTGATTTTTGCGTGCTAAATCTTTGGTCAAGTTTCTCAACTCTAAATGAACTTTAATTCGCGCTAATACTTCTTCTTTCTGAAATGGTTTAGTGATATAATCTACAGCGCCAAGACTCAAACCTTTGACTTTTTGATCGGTGTTGCCAAGAGCAGTCATAAAAATTATCGGAATTTCTGAAGTTGACGGGTTACTTTTCAGTCGAGAACAAGTTTCAAATCCGTCAATTCCCGGCATCATTATATCTAATAAAATTAAATCTGGGGTGACATATTCTATTTTTTGCAGCGCACTTTCTCCCTCTTGAGCTACTAAAACTTCTAGCCCTGCTTCATCTAAAACGTTAAATATAACACCTAAGTTTGTAGGATTATCATCTACAATTAAGATGGTGTTTTTTGAAAAAGATAAATTATTCATAACGGTTTAGCCTTCTCCTTTCTTTTTAATTATAAGCCGCGTGGCGTCCTGACTATCTAAGCTGCCAGTTTGCAGAGCCAATCTGCGACAGGATTTTTCAATTATTATAAGCTGCGTAGCGTTCTGACTATCTCAGAGGCGGGAAAAAAGTAACTTTGTTCCCTTGGTATATCATTATATTATAGTTCAACGCGAATGCCAACAAATGTAAGATTTTTTGTGTTAAATTAAAATTTTTGTAACACACTCTAGTCTTATTGTTTTCCTATCCCTTTCTCTACAGAAGAGTCCTACGTCTGGTGAATATTCTCTTCCTCTATAGTATAGACAAATACATTTTTCCTAAAAAGTTATGTGTACAAATGTTGCTAATTTCCGGAAAATGCCGTTACGCCGTGTCTTAATTGTTCCTTTTGTTTTACAAATATTTACAGCCGTAGGGTTAACCGGATATTTTTCGTTACAAAATGGACAAAAAGCTGTTAATGATGTAGCTGCACAGTTGCGCCGTGAAATGGCCACGAGAATTGAGCAGAATTTGCATACCTATCTAGCTGCTCCCCATTTAGTTAATCAAATTAATGCTGATGCTGTTAGTCTGGGCCAATTGAGCATAGAAGATATGAGAGCATGGGAGCGTCATTTTGGGCAACAAAAAAATCGCTTTAATAGCGTAGATGGCTTGACAATTATCAATGAAAAAAGCCAAGGTATATCTATTATTAGTAACGATGAAAGAAAGCGATTCCTTCAAGCAACAAGTCCAACCAAGCCGAACCAAGTATTCATGTATTTGGCTGGTAGTCAAGGAGAAAGAATAAAATTAATCAAAGTGGTTAAGAATTTCGACCCCCGAAGAATTACAGCTTACCAAAAAAGCATGGAAGCTGGCAAACCTACCTGGAGTAAAATACATTTTGGTGAACTTATTATCACCCCTATAATGACAGCAGGGCAACCAGTTTTTGATAAAAATGGAAAAGCTACTGGTGTCTTGTTAACTACTCTACGTTTATCCCTCATTGGGGATTTTTTGCAAACTCTAAAAGTTGGAAAAACAGGACAAACTTTTATTATCGAGCGAAGCGGAATGCTAGTGGCAACTTCCACATCAGAAAAACCATACCGAAATAGGCAAAGCTTTCCAGCCACTGACAGCAAAGATATTTTAACCAAAGCGACTGCCAAGTATTTAATAGATCGATTTAACAATCTCAATGAAATTAAAACTTCTCAGCAGTTAGACTTTTTAGTGAACGGACAAAAACAATTCCTACAAGTTGTTCCTTTTCAAGATGGTAAAGGTATTGATTGGTTAATTGTAATTGCGGTTCCAGAAAATGATTTTATGGAACAAATTAACAAGAGTAGACATACGACGATTTTATTATGTCTTTTGGCACTATTTTTGGCAACTGTTTTGGGAATTGTGACTTCTGAATGGATAGATAGACCGATTCGGCGTTTGGGTAAAGCCACAAGCGCGATCGCTGACGGCGACTTTGAGCAAAAAGTAACTGCTTCCTCTATTAAAGAAATCAGTGCTTTAGCGACTTCTTTCAATTTAATGAGCCAGCAACTCAAGCAGTCCTACGCACAATTAGAAGATTATTCGTACTCCTTAGAACAAAAAGTCGCAGAAAGAACCCAAGCATTAGAGCAAGAAATATGCGATCGCCAACAGATCCAAGAGATCCTCCGAGAAAGCGAGCAAAGGTATCAATTAACCCTAGAAAGCGTGAATGAGGGCATCTGGGACTGGCGAATCAAAACAAACGCCATCTATTTTTCACCCCAATGGAAAGCCATGCTAGGCTATCAAGACAACGAAATTATTAACGAGTTTAGTTCTTGGGAAACACTGATTTACCCCGATGATTTACACCCGGTATTAGACTCTTTAGAAAACTATTTAAAAAGTGGAAGTAACGAACCTTATAGTTGGGAATTTCAGATGCAACACAAAAACGGTAGCTACAGGTGGATACTATCGCGAGGTCGGGTTGTAGAGCGAGATGCAGACAGCCAACCCCTACGTTTAGTCGGTTCTCACACCGATCTGACCGATCGCAAACAAGCAGAAATAGAACTGCAAAGAGCCAAGGAAACTGCCGACTCTGCTAACAAAGCCAAAAGCGAATTTTTAGCCAACATGAGCCACGAACTTCGCACGCCACTCAACGGTATATTGGGCTACGCTCAAATCCTCATGCGTTCAAAAAATTTAGACTCTCAAGATGCGAACAGTCTGAAAATTATTTATCAATGTGGCTCTCATTTGCTCACTTTAATTAACGACATCCTCGACTTTTCTAAAATCGAAGCTAGGAGAATAGAACTTTACCCGACACAATTTCATTTTTGGGCATTCTTAGAAGATATCAGCCAAATCTTTCGCCTCAGATCAGAACAAAAAGCCATCAGTTTTATTTGTCAATTTGACTCTTCCTTACCCACCAACGTACAAGGGGATGAAAAACGCTTAAGGCAGATTTTAATTAATCTCTTAGGTAATGCTGTAAAATTTACCGATCGAGGGGGCGTTACTTTCAAGGTTCAACTCATCAAATCAGTAGCCTTAGAACCTAACCCGAAAGAATTCAACGCCATCAACACTATCCACTTTCAAATTGAAGATACTGGAGTGGGGATCGGCGAAGAGAAAATACAGAAAATTTTTCAACCTTTTGAACAGGTAGGCAATACCGATAAGATGGCAGAAGGAACGGGTTTGGGATTGGCAATTAGCTTAAAAATTATCGAAATGATGGGTGGCAGTATTCAAGTTAACAGTCAGTTAAATGCTGGCAGCCAATTTTGGTTTGATTTAGATTTACCTTCTGCTAGTAAATGGGAATCGGCAATTCAGCCACAAGCTGCGATCGCTGGCTATCAGGGAACTAAACTGAAAATTCTCGCAGTTGACGATAAGTGGGAAAATCGATCTGTGCTGGTTAATTTGTTAGCACCTCTTGGCTTTGAAGTGCTAGAAGCTGCTAATGCCAAAGAAGCTTTAAAACAAATCAATCGTGGCTTATTTAATGCCATTATTACTGATTTAGTCATGCCAGAAATGGATGGTTTCGAGTTAGTAAGCCGTCTTCGATCTCAACCTAAATTTAAAGATTTAGTCATTATCGTTTCTTCAGCTAGCGTGTTTGAAGCTGACCAGCATAAGAGTTTAGATATGGGCGCAAATGCTTTTTTACCCAAACCCGTACAGGCGGCTGAGTTATTTGTATTGCTACAAAAGCATTTAGGGATATCTTGGGTATATCAAGAGTCATCTCACCTCAATCAAAATGTCAATCCATCCGTGCGATCGGATTCAGATTCTTTGTTAGTACCTCCCCCAGATGAAGAACTTGTAATTTTATACGATTTGGTTATGAGAGGTAATTTAAAAGCCGTGACTCAACAAGTTGAACAGTTAAAAAATTTGGATGCAAAATATATTCCCTTTGCCGAACGGGTAGGTGAATTGGCTGCAAGCTTTCAGGAAAAACAATTACGGTTATTTATCAAGGATTACAAAGCCGATAACAAAAATCAAGTTGATGGTTAAAAATAACGTAAGAATAGTTCAATTATAAGCCTATAAACCGCGTGGCGTTATGACTATCTAATGGGCGTGAAAAAAAGTAACCTTGCCCGAGAATACATCCTAGTTCTCGAATAATTTCTATTTGTTCTTGAGTTTCCACTCCTTCAGCAACAATTTCCATATTTAAATTTTTACCTAATAATATAATTGTTTGAATTAAACTTGTATCATTGGGATTTCGAGCCAGGTTTTGCAAAAAGGAACGATCAATTTTTAAAGTATCAATTGGTAACTCTTTGAGTAAACTTAATGAAGAGTAGCCCGTACAAAAATCATCGATACATATACCAACACCAATAGCTTTTAAAAATTCAAAGTTTAAATTTGTTGTTTCCAATAGACAACTTTCTGTAATTTCTATATTTAAAGTGTTTTTATTTATCCCAGTTTGTTGTAAAATTTCTGCAATTTGTTCAAAGAAATTAACTTGCTGGAATTGAATGGGAGAAAAGTTAACGTTCAGTTTCAAAGGCAGGTCAGGCAATTCCTCTTGCCAACGTCGTAACTGGCTGCAAGCTTCCCGTAAAATCCACCAACCTAAAGGGTTAATTAATCCTGTTTCTTCAGCAACAGGGATAAATGTATCGGGTGAAATTATGCCTTTGGCATGATTCCAGCGGATTAAAGCTTCAAAACCTTTAATTTCTTCAGTAATGAGGGAAACAATAGGTTGATAGTACAAGCAAAAGTCTTGTTGAGCGATCGCTTTTCGCAAGTCTTGCTCCAGTTCGAGGCGTGCGCTCGCATCCGCTTGCATCTGCGGATCGAAAACCTGATAGTTACCACTTCCCTGCTTTTTGGCTCGATACATTGCAATATCCACATCTCTAAGGATATCCATCGGTTGTTGATAATTCATTGCACTAGAAGTGATCCCAATACTCGCTTCTACAATCGCTTCATAGTCATTAAACTTAAAGGGTAACTTAAACTGTTCTAATAATTTTTGAGCGACTGAAGTTCCGGTTTCTGTTTCTACTACTAAAATAACAAATTCATCCCCCCCCATTCGCGTTGCTATTTGGGAAGGTTTTAAACACCCTTGTATCCGCTTTGCTACGCACTTTAGTAGCTCGTCTCCTGCTAAATGTCCTAGGCTATCATTGATAATTTTAAAACGATCTAAGTCAACAAACAAAACAGAATAACTCGTATTTGCGGCAATTAACTCCTGCAATTGTTTAATCAACCATTCTCGATTTGGCAAACCAGTTAAGGAGTCATGAAAGGCATTATGCTCCAATTGAGCTTGACTTCTATACAAGTCTTGTAGCGTTTGAGAAACTTCTGCTGTTCGTTCTTTGACTCGGTTTTCCAATTCTTGATTTAGCTGTTTTAAGTCGGCGCGAGCCTTAGCATGTTCAACAATTTCTTGCAATAAATGCTGATTTTTAGTTTCAATAGTTTGAGTTAAATTTCGCACCTCTAAATGAGTTTTAATTCTTGCTAAAACCTCTTCTTTTTGAAAAGGTTTAATAATATAATCAACGGCTCCTAAAGATAAACCTTTGACAACATTATCTGTTTCGGAAAGAGCCGTAATAAAAATTACAGGAATTTGACTCCATAAGGGGTTAACTTTCAAGCGTTTATAAGTTTCAAATCCGTCTATTCCGGGCATCATTATATCTAATAAAATTAGGTCGGGAATCACATAATTTATTTTTTGAATAGCACTTTCTCCATCTTGAGCTACCAAAATCTCAAAACTAGCTTCACTGAGGAAATCAGCTAAGATTGCTAAATTAGCAGGGACATCATCCACTACCAAAATTGTATTTGAGTAAGGCATTGAATTTTTCATAAATTTAGTTCTTTGTATTGAGTGAGCATCTCCAAAATTTTTTTCTCTTGAAACTCTTTGGCTAGCTGTAGCATCTTTGACGCAAATGGCAAGTATATTGGATCGGTTTTTTCAAGATTTTCTGTTTGTTTGATAATTTCTTTCAAATTACCCCGCAACGCTAAATCCAACAGTTTATCTAAGGCTTCTGGAGGAGGAGGAATAATTTTATCGTAATTGGGTTTCTTTCCTGAAGGCATCAATGATACAGGTTCATAAATCCACTCTATTTGTAAATGAAGTTCTAATTTGTCTAAAAGTTCTTCAGCTTGAACTGGTTTGGCTAAAAAATCAATAGCTCCCGCTTGTAAGCTTTGATGTTGGTCGGTTTCAAAAACACTAGCAGAAGAAACAATTATTTTAATATCTTTTAATTCTAAGCTTGTTTTCCAGTATTGCATCAATTGAAATCCATCCATTTCAGGCATGACTAAATCTGTAATCACTAAATCTGGTTTAGCCTGAGTTGCTATGTTCAGTCCTTGTTTACCGTCGGTCGCTTCTATCACTTCAAATCCTAGAGGCGTCAGTAAATTAGCAATGACCGATCGATTTTCCCAACGATCGTCAATTACGAGAATTTTTTGGGGATTTCCTTTAAATCCAATGATTTTACCTCTGTCGTTTTGAGAATTTGTATTAACCCATTCTGTGGCTTCTAAGAGATCTAAATCAACCCCAAAAATACTGCCCATTTGTACTTGACTGGTGACTTGAATGGTACTGCCCATTAATTCAATAATTTTTTGAGTAATTGCCAGTCCTAATCCCGTTCCTTCTGCTTTATTTTTGCGAGTTCCAACTTGTTCAAAAGGCAAAAATATTTTGGCTATTTCTTCGGGTTTAATTCCGACTCCTGTATCTTTGACACTGAAGCGAATTTTATAGAGAGTTTGATTGGAAAAATTAATATTTTTTTCAATCACACTGACACTAAAACTTATTTCTCCTATTTTGGTAAATTTGATGGCGTTACCAAGGAGATTAATTAATGCTTGTCGCAAGCGTTTTTCGTCGGCGTGAATGGAAATGGGTAAATCGGGATCGGGTTGGTAGCTAAATTTGAGACTTTTTTGTTCGGCGCGAATGCGACAAATTTCGGCAACGGCGTGTAGAAAAGCGGGAAAATGAAAATCTGTAGGGTAGAGTTCCATTTTCTGAGCTTCTATTTTAGACAGGTCGAGAATATCGTTAATTAAAGTTAGCAGGTGAGAACCACACTGATAGATAATTTCAACGCTATTTTGTTCATGTTCTCCTAGTTTTACAGAACGTTTGAGGATTTGGGCATAGCCTAAGATACCGTTGAGTGGGGTTCGCAGTTCGTGACTCATGTTAGCCAGAAACTCGCTTTTGGCTTGGTTGGCATTTTCTGCCGCTTCTTTGGCGGCATAAATTTCTTGTTCAGCACGTTTGTATTCGGTAATGTCTTCTACTGTCCCTTCGTAGTAGAGAATATTGCCATTTTCATCACAAATAGCGCGAGCATTTTCTGAAATCCAGATAATACTACCGTCGCGGCGATAAACTTGAGATTCAAAGTCGGCAACGCTGCCGCGATCGCCTATAATTTTTACGAATTCTTCTCGGCGGTTGGGCTCGATATAAAGTTGTTGGTTAATATTGGTTAATTTGCCAATTAATTCGTTAGGAGAATTGTAACCATAAATTTCCGCTAAGGCTGGATTAGCGCTAAGATATTCACCGGCTGGCGTAATTTGGAAAATTCCATTAATTGAGTTTTCAAAAATACTGCGATATTTGGCTTCAGCAGCTTGCAATTCTTTTTCAAATTGCTGGCGCTTTTTGCGGTTGCTGACAAAAGCCATAAAAATGTAAGTCACTACCCCTAATACTAGCAGTGCAAACCCAATAATTTGATATTTTCTACCAACTAACTGATTCAGTCGCTGTTCCAATAAACGATCTAAAAGTGGAAAAGCTGTATCGTAAAGTTTTAATTGGGACTCTAGGGCAGTTTCGGCTGTAGCTGTATATACGAATGGCTGTAAGTTGATGCTGTTGGCATTAATGATATCTTTATCGAGTAAGTCAATAAATTTTTTGATATCCTTGAAATTTTCGCTCACGCTGCTAGTGGATAGCTGCCGCTGAATTTGCGGATTAGCATTAGCAGAAATTTGCAAGCCTCTTTCCACTGCTTGTATAGGCGGTGCAATTAAACTCCGAATAATCAAAAGTTTTGCTCGATCGCTGTCTGCAATTTTTTGTTTAGCTTGTTGAGCGGCGATCTTTGCACCGATATCTTTAGCTTGAGCCGTATTCTCTATCGTTAATGGTAGCTGCGTAACCACTGCATCCATTAAATAATAACTGTCTAAAGATGGATCGAGAATGAGATTAGAAACATCTCCTATGTGGGCAATTAAATCGAGGATATCGTTAACAATAGTTGTATGTGCTTGCCAGCTTTGGGTAGGAGATAAGTTTAATTTTTGCTCTTTTAATCGCTGCCAGTTGCCGTTAATGGAAGTTTTGATCGTTAGCCATTGCGGGCTAGTTTTAAATTGGGGCGATAGCTGTTTTTCTACTGCATTGAGGTTTTGAATTGCAGTTTCGATTTTTTCAGTTGCCGTGGTGATCGCAGGTGCTAAAGATTTATTTCCATTTAAATATTGATTAACTTGCGTGCGGTGTTCAATAACAGCGACAAGCAAATCTCTCAAAGGATAGTTATAAGCCAAGCCGACTTTTTCTTTTTGAGCAAATTCAATTTTGCTATCAATTTCAGCGATTAATTGATAAACTACCAGAGCAAAAGGAAAGATAAAAATTAACAACAACGCAATTAAATTTATGGGTTCGGTGAGGCGCTGGTGCAAGGGCTTATTCATAATCTAATAAGTAATGGATAATCATTTTTTTTTAAGATCTATTAAGATGATTGTCAATCTGCGCTCTAACCTCATGGTAGAATTTGACAATTTCCTTAGTAGCTGTTTGTCCATTATGTAAAGAGACATACCCCGTTATTCCTACACCCAGAAAAATATTTAGGATAAAAGGCCAAACCAAGATCAGACCTAATGGAATTTTGGGAGTTACCGTCATTAAGTAACTGATTGAGACTTTTTTAGAATTTGCCCAGCAGATACCTGACTAATATCAATATTACGCTGTCTTTTGCTGAATATCTATTCTAGTTGAAAGAAGATGCTAATTAATGTCATCTTTATTACAGTACATAAAAGTTAATGTAATGTAATAGACTTTAGTCCTATAACTATTCAATTCTCTTCTCTACGGAAGACTTTTACCTTTGGTAAATATTCTATTGTTATAGACTATAGAGTAATACATTTTTTAACAATTTATATATAGAATTGTTGCTAAATATCAGAAAAGACCGCTCTCTAGCATCTTAACTTCTAGAACTTACGCATTGACAAAGTGTTTATATTTTGTATAAGTGTCCTTAGAGGCGATCGCTATTTCCAGAGCAAACAGAATTCAGTAAAATTATTCAAGTTGTCATTGGGAGCAGAAACATTAGACATCTCCGGAAAAGCTGAATCACCTAATGGGACACAATTGTGCAGAATATGCACAGCCAGTTGACTTCACCTCGATTTGACGACAGCATCAGGATGAGAAGCAATTCTAGTTAAAAGCTAGTCCAGAAATAGCGCTTAGGTTAGTCGTTTTTTTGATAATGATGAGGGAGAGTCTACATCATCAAACCATCGGTAAAGCTGTTGAGTAGAGGATTGATATTGCTGGGGCGACCGCCCTTCCTTCCCTCGCGTTCAAACAAACTTAGCTACAATAAGCTATACTGTGCTCGGCGACTCCCCAAATCGAACAATTTGCCGTGGTTTATGTCTAACTCCTCCCTCCTCACCCCTGGTTCGACTCTCGAAAAACGCTACCGCATTCTCCGCGAATTGGGCCGCGGTGGCTTCGGGCGCACTTATCTCGCCGAAGATATCAACCGCTACAACGAACACTGCGTGCTCAAAGAGTTTTCTCCGGTGGTTCACAGCCCCAAAGCTGCCGAATTGTTCGATCGCGAAGCGAGTATGCTTTACCACCTCCAACACCCGCAAATTCCAAAATTTCGAGAACTGCTGCGAACGGATTTGGGCGGGAGTCCATCTTTATTTTTAGTGCAAGATTATATCAAGGGTCAAACCTACGAAGAAATATTGATATCGCGCCAGCAGCAAGGTAAAAATTTTACCGAAGCCGAAGTTACTCAACTGCTATTTCAGCTTTTACCAGTTTTAGAATACATCCACTCAAAAAATTTAATTCACCGCGATATTTCCCCGGATAATATTATTCAGCATGATGCTGACAAACTACCCTTTTTAATTGATTTCGGTTCTGTCAAACAAATCGCAGCCAATGCCGTACTTCAGTTTAACGGACAATCGGATACGGCGATCGGCAAACAGGGTTATTCGCCTGCCGAACAAATGCGACTGGGGAAAGTTTCTGCCGCTAGCGATTTGTACGCTTTAGCCGTCACGGCTTTGGTACTGCTAAGCGGCAAAAAGCCTCAAAAATTGTACGATATCAATAATAAAATTTGGGATTGGCGATCGCACCTCACCGTCAGTCAAAATTTCGGTACTGTGTTGGATAAGATGCTAGCAGAACAACCGGGCGATCGCTACCAATCTGCAAAAGCAGTCCGCGAAGCACTCAAAGATCCAAAACTCTCTCACATTGGCAGTATAATTTCCCAAATGGTGACAATGAACTTTGTGGGCCGCCCTTTCAAAAACACCACTCAAACTGCTACCAGCAATCATACTCCTGTTCACCAAAATCCTCAAATTGTTAATAACAACAGCACATTCAAGTTAATTCCTTGGAAAACTCTAGGGAGTTTAAGCGTGATTTTGGTGCCAGGAATTTTAGCTTTTAGTGTAGTCAAATCTGGTTTTACGTTACCAAATTTGCCGGATTTACCTAAATTTTCGTCGCGCCCGCAACCTCCCAATACATCCTTAGAGGAAGCCGAAATAATTCGTCAAGAAAAGATTGGTAAACGGCGCAAAAATCTCAACATTAATCAAGATATATTCTATCAAAAAGTTGATGAATTATATTACAATAAATATCCCGAATTCCAAGGTCGTACCTTGACAGAAAAGCCTCAAGATGCTGAAATTAGGCGGAAATGGTATGAAGTTGCGGAGGATTTACTGGACAAGTTGGAGAAAGGAGGACGGTTGTGAAATTTAAGATAAAATAAGAGTGATTGAACCGCAGAGGCCGCAGAGGGCGCAGAGAGAGAAGGAACAGGGCACAAAAAGAGAGGGAAGAGAAAGAGAACTTTATCTGGTTTAATACAAAGTGGTATAGACAACGCACTTTTAGTTTATTGCAAAATGGATTCTATTCAACTTACAGGAATTCGCTGCTACGGATATACGGGCTATCTGCCGGAAGAGCAAGTTTTGGGGCAGTGGTTTGAAGTGGATGTTACTCTCTGGCTGGATTTATCGCAAGCTGGAAAAAGTGATGATATTCAACATACTCTTGATTACCGCAGCGCAATTACTCTGATTCAAAAGCTAGTCAAAGAGTCGAAATTTTTATTAATCGAACGCCTAGCAGATACTATCGCTCAAGCGCTTTTAGAACTACCGTTAGTCGAAAAAGTTAAACTACAACTCTCGAAACCTGCTGCCCCCATCCCTGATTTCGGGGGTAGAATTACTCTAGAAATTACTAGAAGCCATTAGTCATTAGTTTTTAGTCCTTAGTCATCAGTCTTTAATCTGCATTAGTTTGTCGCTAATGACTGATGACTAATGACTGATGACTATTGATGAATTACCACTTCAGCAAGTTAAATTCTTCCATGTCTACGGTATTGCGGTTGCGATAAATCGCCAAAACAATTGCCAAACCTACGGCAGCTTCAGCCGCCGCTACCGTAACTACAAACACGGTAAATACTTGGCCCTTAATTTGTACAGGGTCGAGATAATTGGAGAAACCCATCAAATTGAGATTGACAGCATTCAGCATCAACTCGATCGACATCAACACGCGCACTGCATTTCTGCTGGTAATCAAACCGTAAATACCTATACAGAAAAGTGCGGCGGCTAATAACAGGAAATACTGGAGTTGCAGTTGCATAAATTTTGCGATTTTGTCTCAATCTAAAGTTACTACAAAACTAACACTATGGTGCGCTAGGCGCACCATAATATTACTTAGATTCTGGCGAAGACACATCTCCGGCAGAAACTAATTCGCGAGGTCTTTCCGGCAAACTCAAAGCAGGTGTTTCGGATAGCTTCTTTGACAGTTCATCCGGGAAGAAATCGCGGCGCGCCAACACAATTGCCCCTACCATTGCCATCAACAAAAACACTGATGCTAACTCGAAAGGCAGCAAAAAGTCGGTGAAGAAATGTTTGGCGATTGTGACGATCGAACTTTCTGCCGGTGCTCCTGTCGTCGCGACAATAGCCCAAGGAGTAGACACCACCATCGTACCCAAAAGCGCAAATAAACCAGCACAAACCACTGCAGTTGCTACTTGACGCACCCAAGCGTTGGGAATTGTGCGGAAGTCTTCTCGCTTGTTTACTAGCATGATGGCAAACAAAATCAAGACGTTAACAGCACCAACATAAATCAATACCTGCGCTGCTGCTACAAAGTCGGCATTCAGCAACAGGTACAAGCCGGCAATGCTGGTAAATACGCCGCACAGCAAAAATGCTGAGTAAACGATGTTGGAGAACAGCACTACTCCTAATGCTCCTGCAATCATCATTACCGACAGTATTCCAAATGAAACAATTTGAACCCCTTCAGCTAGATTCACAATTTTTTATCCTCAATTATTAGTTTTCTATTGTTCGTTTTTACTCATTAGTTAGCAGTCATTAATAATTGGTTATTTCACTAATGACTGATGACTGCTGACTAATGACTAATTACTTACTTTTCGATAATTTCCTCGGGACGCAGACCGGCGCGGCGATCGGTGTAGGAAACTTCATGAGGGTCGATCGCACCTTTTGGCAAATAAGCGAATTCCCGCATCGGTGTTACCATCGGATCGTCTGTAACCTTGTAGGGTAAACGTCCGAGGGCCACGTTGTCAAAATTCAATTCGTGACGTTCGTAGGTGGCCAACTCATACTCTTCTGTCATCGACAAACAATTAGTCGGACAATATTCTACGCAGTTGCCACAGAAGATACACACTCCGAAATCGATACTGTAGTGCTTGAGTTGCTTCTTCTTAGTTTCTTTGTTAAATTCCCAATCCACTACAGGCAAATTGATCGGACACACCCGAACGCAGACTTCGCAGGAGATGCACTTGTCAAATTCAAAGTGAATTCGACCCCGGAAACGTTCCGAAGGAATTAGTTTCTCGTAAGGATACTGCACCGTAATCGGCCGGCGTCTCATGTGGTCAAAAGTAACAGATAGCCCTTGACCGATATACTTAGCAGCTTGAAGAGTCTCTTTGGCGTATTCGCCTACTTGATTGAGGAATTTTAGCATGGTGTTCTCTCTCTGTACTTGAGTTTTTGGTAATTGATAATTAATAATAGGTAATTGGTTAACAGCTATTTTTGTTTAGCTATTGCCCTTTACCTATTATTAATTAACCGCCAAAAGCAAAGGGAAAGGCAAGTTTCAAAGCTGCGGTCAATAGCAAATTAACTAGAGCAACGGGAAGTAAAAACTTCCATCCCAAATTTAGCAATTGGTCGATCCGCACTCGCGGCAGAGTCCAGCGGAGCAGAACTGCCAGAAACAGGAAAAAGTAGGCTTTCAACATGGTCATTGTAATGCCCAGCAAGCCAGTAATTACCTGTAACCAAGGAGTCGTCTCGCTCAATCCCAGGGCATTTGTCAGCACTCCGACAGGAATCGGGCATTCCCAGCCGCCGAGGTACAAAACTGCTACTAGCAGGCAAGAAAGGACGAGGTTAACGTAGGAAGCGATATAGTACAAAGCAAATTTCATGCCAGTGTACTCAGTCTGATATCCTGCTACCAATTCTTCTTCTGCTTCCGGGAGGTCAAAGGGCAACCGTTCGCATTCTGCTAGTGCTGCGATCCAGAAAATCAGGAAACCTGCTGGTTGCCGCCAGATATTCCAACCGAGAATGCCGTAGCCGGCTTGCTGCTGTACGATGTCGATCGTACTGAGGCTATTGGACATCATCACGACTGCCAATACTGCCAAAGCTAGGGGAATTTCGTAGCTGAGGGATTGAGCCGCGGCTCTGAGTCCTCCGAGGAGGGCGTATTTGTTGTTGGAAGCATAGCCGGACATCAGCAAGCCGATCGGCTGAATGCTAGACAGGGCAATCCACAGAAAGATTGCTGTCCCCATATCGGCGATCAGCATATGCTCTCCGAACGGCACGATTAAGTAGGAGAGAAAAACTGGAATCACCACAATTACCGGGCCTAGGGTAAATAGCAGCGCGTCAGCTTTTGCAGGTACGATGTCTTCTTTGAATACCAACTTCAGACCGTCAGCAACGGGTGCTAAAACTCCCAGAGGGCCGATGAATTCCGGGCCTACCCGCTGTTGAGCGGCGGCGGAAATTTTCCGTTCCAGCCAGACGCTAGTGAGTACCCCGAAAACGGCAGCGACAATCATCAGCAACATTGGCAGCGGTAGCCAAAGCACTTGGGCGATGTCCGCCGGTAAGCCCAAATTCATGAGGGCTTCTACGAAACTTCCTTGTAAGTCAATTCCTGGGTTCATTTGTCCAGCTTTTGAGCGATCAGCATATAATTTTTCACCCGTCCTTTGTAGGAGTAGGCTTAGAAATCGGGGTCTTTGTAAAGATTTTTAATGCTTTACCGCCTAATAGTATATCGCCCGACAGGCTCCAAGAACGCACAGACAAGGTGAAGTTCTAATTATATGAGCCCGCAGCGTAGCTAATGGGTGGGTAACTTATGGTTGATGGTTGACGGTTGACTGTTGGCTGTTGACTGTTGAGTGCCCGATCGATTTTGAGTAAGAAATCAATCTGGATTTATGCACTCTCGTGTCTCAAATCTCGATCCCCCCAACTCCCTTTAATTAATTATGGGGATGCGAGGCAGGGCTGTTTCATTCTCGCTCCGGGGCAAACCCCCGTTGTTGCCCCGATGCCTGAAACGCCCCTTCGATCGTCGGTAGCGGGGTAGGCACGGGGGCACTACCCCTACAAAACCATGATTTTCCTGAGAATGAAACAGCCCTGGGATGCGAGGGGGATCTAGACTCAGCTATAAGCCAGATATAGGCCAAACAAAAGGGCCCAGAGTTAACTCTGGGCCCTTTTAATGCTTTAAAGTAACTTTCAAATGGCTTAAACCATTGATTTTACGCTACTTTTTTTATGGAACTGGGCAGAATCGAACTGCCGTCCAAAGCGGGTATTTACCTTCCGATCGTTCACAGGTTTATCCCCTCTAATCCTCGGGGCGGGAACCATCTTTATCCCAAATGGGGGGATTTTCTAGTGATTGCTTTCCTAGCTAGCCGACTAGAAACGTTTAGCTAGGGCATCCGTTGGGGGTTGTTATGCTACCTTTAACGGAGTGAGGTGGCATACACTCTAAACCGAGCTCAAGAAGTTTTTAGGCTACAGCTACGGCTTTGCGAGCGAAAGGAACGATGTTGTTCGCATTTACTATTTTTTTTGAGCCGATATTAACGAGAGTAGACTCCCTCTCGACCTGCATCACGGAGCAGCTTTCGCCACCCTGTCGAAACCATTACAGCCCCTCGTATGTTCTTTTATGATAGACAATATTTCGTGTTGCGTCAAGTCGAGCTGGGATTTTCGATTTGGGATTTTCGATTTGGGCACAAAGCTGAGTCGGGAAAATTTACATCTTGCACCATTTTTTTGAACAGGCAAGATGCCAGTTCCACAAGAGTTCCAGTTTTTTTGGGGTGGACCCCAGAGTTCGCCCTTGAAAGGTTTATTGACAGTGGTCAAAAATGTCAGCGCTGCCAAGTTTAATGCAAATTTTCGTCCCAGACGCCGATGTAAATCCGATCGCGCTCGTTGCGTTCGATCATCCCTTCGAGCGAACCCTTCCTAAACGTAAACCGATTACTCCGGCGTTGCTGCACGTCGCCCAAGCCTTGCAAAATTTCCCTGCTGGCGCCGCCCACCATCCCGTTTAACGCGGTTCGCACCACCAAATCGTCCACCGACTGGGCAAAAGAACCCTCTGTTTGTACTAGCTCGCCCGAATCGCGATCGTAAATGTAGCCGAGAGTAATCCGATTTGGCAATATTTCATAAAGTGCGGTGCGAGTATTTGGCCAATAGCCCCGCGCTTGAGAGTCAGTGGGTTCTCCCAATTCGGATAAAATCTGACTTTCCGCCGTACCAACCGCATACCCAGGGATTGTGGGAGTCTTCTGATAACTGGTTCCCGGTTGTTCGCTGGGTGCGGGCGATCGATCTGGCGGCAACTCTTTGTCAACAAGTTTTTCCGTTGGTGTGGGTTCGACAGCTTCCGGAGAAGGCGCTGGTGTTGGCGCTGGGGCTGGTGTTGGAGTTTCAGCAGCAGGCGCTGGAGTTTCAACAGCAGGCGCTGGAGTTTCAGCAGCGGGCGCTGGAGTTTCAGCAGCAGGCGGCGGAGTTTCTCTGCGAGTCGGGGCTGGTGTTGATGTCGGCGCGGGAATTGGTGCGGGGTTCACGCGCGCGTCTGGATCGGCGGGGGTCGAAGTGCGATCGTCCTGGGCTACGGGTGCGGGTTCCGAAGACGGCCGGTTGAGGAAAACCCTAGCCATCCCGACCAAACCTGCAACAATAAGTGCGATCGCCACGAACCCCAAAATCCACCAAACCTTGCGGTTGCCTTCCCCAGAAGACACCACAGCAGGCGCTGTTCTGGAACCCGCAGGCGACTGAGGCCCGTGTCCCGGAATCACGGCCACCGTCGGCCCGGTGCTCGGCGACGCTGCACCAGGAGGCTGCCCCTGCAGCAGCGACAGCCACTCATCGACGCTAGCAGGGCGATTTTGAGCTTCTACCGTCATCCCCCGCATCACCGCAGAGCTGACAGCCGCACTTAGCTGAGGCTGCAAGTCGCGGGGCGAAGGCATCGGCTGGCTGGTACGCAAAATTGCAGCCACCGGCACCTGTGCTGTCAGCAGAGTATAAAGCGTCGCCGCCATACCGTAAACATCTGTGGCGGGCGTATATTTTCCTTGGGCAAAATACTGTTCTGGCGGCGCGTAGCCATCGGACACCATATTAGTGTGACTTTGGGTTGCACCGGGAGTAAACTCGCGGGCAATGCCAAAGTCAATCAGCACGACTTCCTGAGTACCTTGGCGCAAAAGAATGTTTTGCGGCTTGACATCTCGGTGCAGCAAACCCTTTTGATGAACAACTTTTAAAGCAGCGCCAATTTGAGTGATGTAGAGAATTGCGAGATTTTCTGGCAGCGGATTATTTGAACCGACTACATCGCCCAAATTCTGACCGGCTATGTAGTCCATCACCATGTAAGGCTGCCCGTCTTCCACAAAGAAATCGCTGACGCGGACAATATTCGGATGAACGCAGGAAGCCAACCGCCTCGCTTCGTCTTGAAACTTGCGATCGAACTCAGCAAAATTGGGTTGCTGCCGCAGAGATTCGTTGAGGGTTTTAATGACTACAGGCTGTCCTAAATAGCGGTGATTTGCCCTGAAGGTTATTCCAAAGCCGCCTCTTCCCAATTCTTGTTCGAGGGTGTACTTTCCACCCTGTAAAGTTTTGCCGATTAGCGCATCCATAGGTTCAGGCGATCGCGTACCAGATAATATGGCTGATTATGGCACGTATGGTGGGCTAAGTTACCAGTCTAAAGTGCGATCGCAATCCTCGATCGGCGTTGCCATTCCTTCCCGAATTGATTCCACGTATGGTGCTACAACTGCCCCAGCAACTTATCGTAATCTGCGTGTGAACCAACCCAAAACCAGATCGCACCGTCTCCATGCAACTGACCAACTGCTCGATAGTTTTGGCTAATTCTGGCAATAGATTGGTAACTCTGGATGCACCTTCTTGAAACGCAGGCTGGGATGACTTGGGTTTTCTATGAACTAGCGATAGGCCGCCCGCGTCTGCTCTTTAACTTGTTGAGGTAAATCAGCAAATAATCTACGGAACTCGGTTATAGTGCTTGACTTCACAATGTTTCTGGATCGAGTTCTTGGGTTTTGCCTGCACGATACTCAGCCATTGCGGTCGCTGCGAGTTTAGCAAGAGCATCTGGGGAACGGGAGAATGCTTGATCCCAGCGCCTATCGTCTTCAAGTTCTTCCAGAATCATTGAAGCGAGAGCATCTTGCTCGCTGGCAGACAATGTTTTCAACTTGGCGATTCTCTTCGAAGGCTCCGCTAACGCACGTTCGAGTAACTCAGTCATGGCTACCACACTTTTACAATGAAAATGGCATCCTATCCATTATCCATTGTTTCAGCCAAGTTGAGGGTAGGTCGAACAAATGGCAGGCTAATTATCCTCATTAATAACTACGGGAAACCCACTTCTATGTTTTCTACTAGCTTTTCCATGCACTTAAATACATCTCTATATCTCGCAAATGCAGGGATTCCACTATTCACTCAGAGTGTTTTCTATCAAATTATTTTGCTAATCCCAATTATCGCGATAGAAGCTTATATTCACAAAAAACTACTCAATCTCAGTATCCTAAAAGCAATTTTTATTGCTTTTATAACAAATATCATATCGACGATTGGGGGAGGTTTTATTATCCTCTGTATTGGGGCGTTTATTGGACATATCGTCTTCCACACAACCGTGCCTGTACAGCCTGGTTCTTTTCCATTTCTGCCGTTGGAAATTATGATTACACTCATTCCTATGTTTTTCTTTTCCGTTTACCTAGAATCATTAATAGGGAGTTGGGGAGTAAAAAAAATTGAAAAAAGCCAAGTTAATAAATCATTTTTCATAGCTAATTTATTCACTTACTTAATGCTTGAGATATTAGCTTTTACCCAACTTGTCAAGGGATACATTGAAGGGCGTGGCTAACCAAAATGTTCTATATCGTCGCATCGCTGATTGACATCTTGAGCCACCATCATTGCATTGATGTGGGTAAACATACGATCTAATTCCCCAACGGCGTCGAGTTCCGCTACCTCTTCTGCTATTAGTTGATCTGCCTTTTTCTTCTCTAACAATTGTGACCTGCGCTGTTGGAGCGATTCACTAAATTTAAACAAGTTCCACCGATCGACTTTTTCAATGCCAATTTCATGGATTAACGAGGAGGGTTTGTTGAGAATTGAAACCATTGTAGGCTCCGAGCTTCGGGTTTTAGGTAGTGACTAGATTATAGCTTTTATTCAATCGGCCAGATTTAAGGCTCCAACCGAGAACCTTCAAATTACCGCCAAAACCAGTGGCTTAAACAGCCAAACGGCGTTACAGTTTAAGTCGGATGATATTCATCCCTGCTTATTTGCCATCGCCATATCTTGCCTTCTTCAGGATCGTCCACCTCTGCAATGAACTTCATTCCCACTTTTTGCAACACGCTATTCGAGGCATTTTTTTCAGCTAAAGTGTGAGCGATGACTGCTTTCACCTCCTCGTGAGCGAAAGCATAATCGATCATTCCCTGTGCCACCTCAGTTGCAAATCCGCGATTCCAATATTCGGAAGCAATTTCATAACCTATCTCTATAGTCCCCGACTCGTCAGGTGAGCCTGTGAAACCTCCATTGCCGACAAGCACTTGATTTTTTGGATGAATAAAGAAGTAGCTGTGCCAGTCAGTTGGAGGCGGATTGGATTCGCAAGCTTCGTCAACAGGGAGGGAAAATGCTTCCGGGAAAAGAGGCCAGCTATTAGGCACTATGACATTTAAAATTGCTGCAAGCTCGCTTTTACTTCGTAAGAAAGCTTCTATGTGAATCCTTTCGACGGCAAGTAGTTGAAGATTCTTAGTTGTAATCATTTTTCTACCTTGTTTAACAAGTATGAGATCACACTATAGGCACTATCGAAACGCTTGTCTCGGAACCCTGGCGAGTTGGTAAGCGCCCCGACTTTCCAACAATTGATATTGATTTGGCTGCAATCCTAATTCCACAAATTTCTCTGGATATCCCAGCAACAAAATAGAGGGAGAATTTGCGTTTTTAGATTGCTTAATGTAGTCGATCGCCTTTGTGACAGCTCGGTAGTAAGTCACCGGCTCTTGGGTATAAAAAACCAGACTTGGTTTCCAGAAACCAACCATAATAAACTCTTCCCCTGGCAGTTTTTGTTGAACTGCAACCTGTGCTAACTGTCTCAGAGGTAACTGGCGGTTGATATCGACCACTTTGTAGGCAGGAGTAAGACCAAAGATGATAAATGCTACTAACCCGATGAGGTTAGCAACCAAAATCCAGCGCTGTTGCCGCTTCCAGAGTAAAAGTGCGATCGCCACCGCTGTAATTATCCAAATCGTACCGCCGACAATCAGCAATCCCGACTGCTGAATTGCTTGGGGAAAATTGGGCATTGCCGGGTCATCTCCCAGCCAGTTGTAACTGTAGAAAGTTGCTCCGGCTACAATTAATAAAAATATGACATTAAAAATGTATGTAACTAACAGCCCTCGCGGTAAAGAATTAGGTTTTTTTTCTAAATTTATGCGCCTGTTTTCGGGTTCATTGCCTGCAATAATATCGCTCCACAGCAGCGTTACCAAAATCGCAGCGGCGGGGATTAAAGGCAATACATAACTGGGCAGTTTGGTAACGGCGATCGTAAAAAAGCCAAAGATGCAGCCGAACCAAAATAGGGCAAATAAACTCAACTGAGCCGATCGCGGTTGACGACGCCAGTAACTGCGCTGCCAAAAACGGGTGCGGGCGATCGCCACCGGCAAATAAATCGACCAAGGTGCAAAACCAACTAGCACTACAAAAAAGTAAAAATACCAAGGTGCCGAGTGCTTGTTGACTACTCCAGTAAAACGCTGGAAATTGTGATAGCCGAAAAAGCTGTCAATATAAGTTTGACCGTTGTCTAAAATAACGAAAATGTACCAAGGCAAGGCGATCGCCAGAATAATCAAGATTCCCGACACCGGACGCATTTCGCGCCAAAGTTGCCGAAAATTTCCCAAATAAAGCCCGAAGCTGCCAACAATCAGCGCTGGCACGACAATTCCCACAGGCCCCTTAGCCAGAATTGCTAAGGAAATTAGTACGTAAAAAGTCAGATACCACTTATTGGGAAATCGGGAAGCGGAAACAGTGGAAAATTCTGCTTTTTCTCTCTGTTCTTCTAGAGTGTAACCGAGGAAAAATGCGAGTAGTGCCGAACACATACAGGCGACTAACAGCATATCTGAAACGCCAGTCCTTCCCCAGGCAATAGTTTGGGGATTTAAAGCTATTAGGGCCGCACCAATCCAAGGAGTAGAAAAAAAGAGGGGAAGACGGCGAGTTTTGAGTGTTGAGTTGTTATTGTCTGTTTCTTCTTCCGGCTTCCATCGAACTTCTTCCTGCTTCCTGACATCCGTTAAATCCCGTACAGTGCTCGTTGTCGAACTTCGTTCTTCCTGCGAGTGAGTGAACTTTTGTAGGGTATAAAATCCGAGGCAAGTCAGACCGATCGCGCACAAAGCCGAGGGAAGACGCACGGCCCATTCGTTAACGCCCAGCGTGCGGTAAGCCACCGCCATCAGCCAGTAAATCAACGGCGGCTTGTCAAACCTGGTTTCGCCGTTGAAATAAGGAGTGATCCAATCCCCTGTCACCGTCATTTGACGGGCGGCTTCGGCAAACAACGGTTCCGTTTCGTCAACTAAACCGATGTTGCCGAGATTCCACAAGAAACCTACCCAGGCGATCGCGCACAGCCATAAAATCGATAGCAGCAAAGGTGCGATCCGGCGATTTCTAAACTCTGACAAACTTTTAATAACTTCCTTCACCCAAACTTCCTGCGATTTTAGATTTTAAATTTTAGCTCGCATAGAGAGTCTACCGAAAGATTCGCATTCTCGAAACTCCCCATTCGATCGAATCCGGTTAAACAGAGATGTTGCACCATTCTCAACAAGGCTTTCATGGGCGCGTAGGATGCTCAACCCCTACTCCCCACAAGAAAATTCACTCTTTGTGGAACAGGCATCTTGCCTGTTCCTGGTAATGATGTCGCTATCTGAGGTTAACTCTCATAGCGGCACCATTCTCAATAAAACCGGATCAACCGTCTTTCTCGATTAAAATCTCGGCACCTGCCGCTAAGCATTCACGGCTGCAAAATTAACTGCCATTCTCCGGCTGTGCTGTTCCAAGCGGGTGAGGGTGTCTCCCCGGCGACGAAAGGCCCCCAGTAGCGGCGAGAACCATCCTGAGCAAAAACCACCAGAATGTCTCCCCGTTTGACTTGTAACTTGCCCTCCGGCAGCGATAGCATCAGTCCCTTGCCACCGCCTTCCCCCGGCGCAAAATCCCAGTGCGCGGGTTTTCCATAGGATTCCTTGGCTTGCCGTTTCGACAGCAGGGCCACTCGCACTGGGTGTTCGCTGCGGTTGCTGACGCGCAAAAGGCCGGAGGCTTTAGCATTTACAGGGACTGAGGAAAGCAATTCCTCCTCTGCATCTGGGGGGGTTGGTGTTGAGTCGGGCTTGGGCTCGCTGGTCGTGTCGGCAGAAGCTGTGGCGACTGGGGAAACGGGGAGTGTGGGGGGATATGCGGTGGCTTGTGAGGGCCAATCGCTGGAAGGATTTGAACCGTTGGAGATAGTGATTTCAAAACGTCCTAGAAACATTCCTGTAATTAGGACGATCGACACTCCAATTACGATCTGGTAAATTTTAAGATTCATAAATTTTAGGCTTACAGGATAGACTGCACCGATAATGAGTCTTAACTATTTTTAATGTAAAACCAGGGGCTGCTGTGCCACAAGATACAGTTACACTTAATTACTTGACCGTTCTCGGCTATAAGTCCGCGATCGCTCAATACCATCTTAGATGTTAAATTTGAGATTTTAGATGGCGACATACTGACTCCGGTAAGGATTTGGAGTTGGTCGGGAGGGTCATTTGTTTACTTATCGGTATAGCTTTTAATACCAGTTGAAAAAAAGAGTACCACTATAGGCCCGTACTCCAAACCCCAATAATTATCAGTAATTCCGCATCTCAAATCTCAAATGGTATAACTTTTATGCAGAATACCCGAATTAACAGATTGATTGATGTTCTGGGCGATCGCTTCCGAGGCTGGCTGAGCAATCCTTGGCGGCGGATTTCGCTTCTGATAATTAGCCTGCTGTTCGGCACTTTTTTGGGAACTGCTATTTCGACGATCGCCGGACAATCTGCGGATTGGGATATTATCGCGGCCGGGATGTTGGTTTTGTTGACGGAGTTCGCCAACTGGCTGGTTTACACCCGCCTGCGGCCTGCGGCAGGTTCTTTGTGGGTGGAGATGCTCAATGCTCTGAAAATTGGTCTGACTTACAATTTATTTGTGGAGGCTTTTAAACTAGGTTCTTAAAAAATGGTGAAATATTGGTCTGCTGTAGATAGTATTTATAAAAACGTGATCTTAAAAAATTTTAATTTGAACTAGGGTCGAAATTTTTGAACTCTCCACGACCGGAGTTGGGGCTTGTATCCGTTTTGAGTGGGGTCAAATATTTGTCAATTGCAGATAGGATTTGTACAAAACCCGCTTTGGCATCAAGAGTTTTGAGAAGATGGATCGCTCAACTGTAACCCCTGTTGAAATTTTACATCGATGGCAAGCCGGCGATCGCCCGATCGCTCCCGACTTCGATCACCTGGCTTTTTGGGAACTTGCGGATGATTTGCGATCCTCTTCGAGGGCTTCGCTAACGGGCGCTTTTGGGATTACTCCCGACAATGTAGCCGATGTTGTCCGCTGCAAAACCGATTTATTCTTTTCTCTTCTTGACGAACTGCATACTTTCCCCGTAAAGTCAACTGTTTTTCTCGAAACTTTGTGGAATCTGTGGCTGCCGCTGGCCATGCAATTATCGGCTGCCAAACAAAGTTTAAACCGTCCTTTAATTCAAGGAATTTTAGGAGTGCAAGGAACGGGAAAAACTACTTTATGCCAAGTTTTGAGGCTGATTCTGGGAAAATTGGGATATTCTACTGTCAGCCTTTCTTTAGACGATCTTTACAAGACTTATACCGATCGCCAACAACTCCAAAAAGCCGACCCGCGTTTAATTTGGCGAGGCCCTCCCGGCACTCACGATATTGACTTGGGAATCACAGTTTTAGACAAGTTGCGCGCTTCTCAAACTCGCAATTTAGCAGCAGTTGACAATCCACAATTTGATGCCCTCAAACCGGATATAATAAAAAATATAGAAATTCCCAGGTTTGATAAATCTGCCTATGGAGGTGCAGGAGATAGAAGTCAACCCGAAATTATTTCCGGTGCGGATATTGTACTTTTTGAAGGTTGGTTTGTCGGTGTGAATCCGGTGGTTGATGCCAAATTAAACGAGTTTTTGGCGACTGCACCGTTTCCGATTTCCACAGAAAGCGACTGTCAGTTTGTGCGCGATATGAATGCGAAGCTGCACGACTATCTGCCGCTGTGGAACCGATTAGATCGGTTGATGGTTTTGTATCCCCAAGATTATCGCCTTTCTCAAGTGTGGCGCAATCAGGCGGAACGGGAAATGATGGCGACGGGGAAGTCGGGAATGTCAGAAGCTGAAATTAATCGGTTTGTTGAATATTTCTGGAAAGCGCTGCATCCAGAGTTATTTATTAAGTCAATGCTGGAGGGCGATCGCGTGGATTTAGTAATTGAAATTTTGGGCGATCGCACTGTCGGCAAAATTTGTAGGGCGATCGACTTAAAATTAAACGATTAGGGACACTAAAAATTAAAGATTTAAGGACACAACATTGTTGTGTCCCTACTGTATTGCAGCTTATCGTGCACTCACTTAACCACTCAGGACTTATGCAAAAAGTGGTTTGACGCGCGAATTATAGAGGTAAGGCGCGCCATCAGCACCCTACAATACAGAGGTTTTGCATCGAGGATGGAGAATTTCTAAATTAACTGCCAGGAGTCCCAAGATCGATCGCTTTCTGCATCAAATCGTCGGTAACTTCGCCCGGTGTACCTGCAGGCGTAATTTCCTGAGCCATCGAACGAAAATCAGCGGGATTGCCGCTTGTATCTGCCGGCTTTGCAATATTATCTTGAGCAGCGGGAATAGGAAATTTAGGTGCAGTTGCAGCGGCTGCAGCTTGAGCGCCGGCACCAGTGCGATCGATGTCACTAACGCTGAATTGTTTTGAAGCTTCGTAGTCTGCTGATACATCCACGGTCGGCAACTTTTGTTCTCCAGCTTCCGCGCTTTCAGTGATCTGCTGAGCGTCAAAGTTTTCAGTGTTATTGACTTCTGTATTGATTTGAGACATAGCCGACTCCTTGCTAGTTTTATTTAACAATTCACTGTATCAATTATTACTTTGCTCCCCGGCTTTTTCATCTACCCGCAGATGTATCGTTGGCTTCTATCTTAAGGATGATTTATTCTAGGTTAGTGCCTTAACATTACATCACTTTCCAAAAAGAATGCAGCTTTAGGCAAGCTCCCAACCCATACATACTAAGCCATTCCCCATTGTTTGATCTAAAATCTAAAATCTAAAATCTAAAATCGTATTACCTCTCGGGGATGGTGACTTGTACTTACAAATCTTGATATTTGTATATTCTGGAAGCATTTTTAAGGAATTTTGTTTATGAACTCACCCGCCGCCACCAATCCTCACTCTCTCTCCAACGACACTAAAAACATCGTTCAGACAATCAACGGGTTGGGTACAGATGAAAAACTGGCGCTGCTCTATTTTGTTTATGAAAAAATGGGAGACTCAGTTACACCAGCAGCTCCCGCTGCCGCCGACCCACAATTAGCTCCCATGCTGCTCGATGATTTTTACAAGCTTTCCCATGACCAACAACTGAATATAATGCGCGGTATTGTCAACCGCGACGACACGCCGTATTCTCACGCTTACGGAGCTTTAACTGCTAACAATCAGTTGGTGGTTTGGTATGCTTGGGCTATTGGTATGGGGGAAACAATTGTCGATATCCCTGAAGGATATGAGGCAACTGAGGCTGTCAATGGCGTGTTGGGTCAAATTGAAGGTCTTGAGTTTGAACAGCAAATTACAGTGCTGCGCGACGTAGCTAATAATATGGGCTACACCGATGTTAAACCAATTGCTACTCAGGCGGAAGTAGGGAAAACTTCTAGTCTGTAGATAAGAGTCTGCTGTTGCAACCTATCCTACACAAACTCTCCTCCTAGCAGAGAAAGACTCAAGAATAAAGGAATTACCCAAAACCTCTATATGTAGGGTGCGTCTCGGCGCACCCTACCGCTATAATGAGTAGGTAAAACCTTTTTTTGCTCTTAGTCATATTTATTTTTTCGTGTCTTAGAGAGGGACGAAAGTTTTTGTATGATCAGTTAAAATCTGCCATTCTGATAAATATAAAAAGTTTTTCAGTCAGCAAGTGAGTTTTTTAGGGTAAACTTTTCGCGGGAATTCCATCCGAAAGATTGAACCTTTTTTGGGTTGACTTTCGGCAGTAATTGTACCGTCGATCATCTTGACTAAAGAAGCACAAATAGCTAGTCCTAAACCGGTGCCTGGATATTGGCGAGTTGTGGTTTGGTCGCCTTGGCGGAACTTGTCGAAAATGTGGGGAAGATCCTTTTCACAGATGCCGATTCCTGTATCCCGAACGGTGATAATTAGCCGATCGCAATTTAATTCCCGCACCTCAATGTAAATGCTGCCCTCATGCGTAAATTTAACCGCGTTGGAAACGAGATTCACCAAAATTTGCCGCAGGCGCAACTTGTCATTAACGATCAACTGATCCTGCAAGCAGACGCTGAGGGACAATGCCACGGTCTTATCTGTGGCTTGATTTCCGAATTCCAGGGCGACATCCATTACTAAATGCGCTAAATTAAATTTTTCAATTTTTAATTCTGTGCGGCCACTCTCGATTTTGGAGAGGTCGAGGATATCGTTAATTAGCAGTAGCAGGTTTTTGCCGTTATGTAAAATGCGCCCCACCATTTCTGTTTGCTGGGCGCTCAGTAGTTGTTTGTGCTGGCGCAGCAGCAATTGGGAAAAGCCGATAATCGAATTCATGGGAGTTCGCAATTCGTGGGACATAATGCCCAAAAATTGCGATTTTAACTTGGCTGCTTCTAGCAGTTGCAATTTTTGCTGTTGAATGCGTCGCGCCTGATTTTCCAGTTCTTCCTGCTGGCGAATTAGCAGCTCGTTTTGCAAGTCTAAAAGCTGTTCCTGCTTTTTTAATTTTTCGATCGCCAGCGCGTTGTTAATTGCGATCGCAGCTTGTTTTCCCATCACCGCCAGCAGTTGCTGAGTATGGGCGTTAATCGCCCTGCTGTCTTTGCCGTTGCCGATGGCCAACACACCCAAACGTCCGCTTGGCGCAGACTCGATCGCCGCAGCACAGGCCGCCGCCGGCAGCCAGCCGTCACGGCACTCCGACCGCAACAGTACAGACTCTCCCGTCGCAAATGCTTTCCACAGCAGCTTGTTTTGCACGTGCGGGGTTGTACCCTCACCAAAGTTTTCCATACCCCCGACAGCGCTGACTTTGAGGCCACTGCAATCGT
Organism: Microcoleus sp. Pol8_D6; assembly: GCF_036700965.1. Lineage (NCBI taxonomy): Bacteria > Bacillati > Cyanobacteriota > Cyanophyceae > Oscillatoriales > Microcoleaceae > Microcoleus > Microcoleus sp. Pol8_D6. The sequence continues at coordinate 28,404 of NZ_JAUBPW010000022.1, forward strand.
ACTCCAGGAGAGCAACTAGGCAAAATTCCGCTCCTGCGATCGCCTCTACAGTCGCATCCGCAATGCCTTGCAACAACTGGCACAAGCTACCCGCGCGCTGGCTCAACTGATTTGTAAATCGATCGATCGCGTGCAACTCGTGTTCCCCGTCTCGTACCGTCCGGGCTTCACACCAATTTTTTGCTGTAAAATTGTTTTCCGAGGGCACTTGATGGGGCAAAAACTCTGGTTCTGCTTGGGGTTCGGCTGGAGTTTTTTGGATGGCGTCGATGTCGGTGTAGGTTCCCGCCCACTCCAAAACTTCCTGACTGTCTACATTAGCGGGCGTTCCTCTGACCAGGTTCCAGCGGTAAGTGCCCTCTCGCGTCCGCAGACGAAATATAATTTCGTAGCTTGGCGGCGGGAACTTAGAACTGTGCGATCGCGCTAAAAGACGAGGACGGTCTTCTGGGTGGACCTGCGCCAGATAGCCGAAACCCAAAGCTGCTGCTGCTGGTACGCCCGTGTACTCCTCCCAGCGCTGACAGAAATAAGTCGCCCAGCCGTCGGCCTTTGTTTTCCAAACTATGTGAGGAATTGCCGACCACAGGCGATCGTCCTGAGTTTTGCAATCGCCAACTTGCGGTTGGGGCGATGTTATTTCAGATACTTTGTGTAAGATTTCAGAGTCGAAAAACTCCGAGGGAAAAGAGTTATTGCCGTGATACTGAGTCATAACAGGTTATATAAATAAGCATTGGACTAGAGCCCTAACACCGGCTAAAGACTCGTGCTGCTAGCTTTATTTATTTTGACGGCTCAAGTGCATCAAAATTTTTTATACTTTAAACTTATCCGGGTAGTGGTATCTTTACCTCTATCAACGGGCGGACAATGAGATAATTCAGTTAAAATGTTGAAACATTGAGAGCTTATCGGTCCCGATCGGGTTCGTGCAGGCATCGCCGCAAAATAATTTAAAAATTAACTTGCATTCTTGGCGACTGCATGAGTATGCTTAAAAATGATGTGCAACCTGTAAAACCATAAATCAGGACACATTCTCAAATTTACTCAGTTAGGCTGAGTCAGTTGACGATATTTTAAAAGTTTAGCGGGCTATTGGAAAAAAGATGAGTAAAATTCGCGTTGCTTTGGTAGAAGACCATGACCTGACAAGAGTCGGCATCCGTACAGCTTTACAACAGCGTGACACGATAGAAGTTGTCGGCGATGCAGCTAACGCTACAGAGGGATTGAAACTGCTTCAGTCTTCAAAACCTGATGTGGCAATTGTAGACATTGGGTTGCCGGATTTTGATGGCATTGAACTTACACAAAAGTTCAAAAAATCCGTAGCGGAGTCCGATCCAGATACAAAAATTTTGATTCTGACTTTTCAGGACAATGAAGAAGAAGTTCTGGCAGCTTTTGCCGCTGGAGCTGACTCTTACTGCATGAAAGATATTAGCTTCGATCAGTTATTAGATGTAGTAAAAGTAACTCACGAAGGTAACTCTTGGATCGATCCGGCGATCGCCCGTATCGTCCTGAAACAAGCTCGCACTCAGGAAGCCGCGCCGGAAGAACCGAAGGCTGAGGGCAAAAGAGTCACAATTAAGGCTGCTGAACCTGAGTTCAGTCACATCATTGAGACTTACCCTTTAACCGAACGGGAATTAGAAGTTTTGGAACTGATCGTGCAGGGTTACAGCAATGCTGCCATCGCCGAAAAGCTGTACATTACTGTCGGTACAGTCAAGACTCACGTCCGCAATATTTTGAACAAGTTGTGCGCTGATGACCGCACTCAGGCAGCCGTTCTTGCCCTGCGTTCTGGCTTGGTTGGATGAAGCCTGATCATCAGGCAAAATCAAGTTAAAAGTAGGGTGCGCTAGGCGCACCTTACGATCACTGATTTAGGGTGTGCAGTGCACACCGACTGACTAATTGTTACCCAAAAATTAGGGTAGGCAGTGTAGACCAGCCGAGGAATTGTTTCTTGCTAAAAAAGGGTAAAGTTTAAAGCCGCATCTATCCCAGTACAGATATTTTTTTAATCTTTTAAGCAGTAAATCTACCTTAAGATAGATGCTAAAAAACTATCCTTTTACTAATACTTATTCTTGAGCGTTACCCAGTTAGATAAATTTCGCTCGCACTGCGAATATTGCGCGATATCAATTCATAAAAGGCGGATACAGAGGCCAGATTACGATACTTTTAGGAAGAGTTAAGCCTTAAACAAATTATATCCGTAGAGTGATGCCTGAGTTCGCTTAAATTTGCGAAATTAAAAGTATCAACTGCTACTGAAATATTTTAGAAAGAGGTATTATGGCCGCCCCAATTGAATTCAAGTTATTTGCTCCCTACAACAAAGGAGCTGCCTTGATTGGCTCTTTTTCTAATTGGGAAGATATTCCGATGGAAAAGGACGAAGAAGGTTATTTCCGCACGCGAGTTGAGTTGGAGGATGGCGTTTATCAATACAAATTTCGCGTTCAGTCGAAAAGCTGGTTTCTGGAAGCGGATCAGTGGGTAGATATAGTCGATCCCTACGCGACTGACATAGACGATCCTACTCAAAACGGCCTTGTTCGGATCAAAGATGGCGATCGCATTGTCGATACCTACGTGTGGAAACACGACGATAAACCGCTACCCGCCGATCGGGAATTAGTGATTTATGAAATGCACGTTGCCGACTTTTCCGGCGGCGAAGCTGATCCGTTCGCCCGTGGCAAGTACAAGCACGTTGTCGAAAAACTCGATTACCTAGTCGAACTCGGCGTCAACGCGATCGAACTCATGCCCCTCAAAGAATACCCAGGCGACTACAGTTGGGGCTACAACCCCCGCTACTTCTTCGCTGCCGAGTCCAGCTACGGAACCACAGAAGAACTCAAAAACCTGATAGACGAGTGTCATGGCCGCGGTATTCGCATCATCATGGACGGGATTTACAACCACTCGGAATCATCCAGCCCCCTCACTCAAATCGATCACGATTATTGGTACCACCACGCCCCGCGCGATCCTGACAACAATTGGGGCCCGGAATTTAACTACGAATTCTACGACGAAAACTTAGGAACATATCCGGCCCGCAAATTTATTGGCGATACAGTCCGCTTCTGGATTCAAGAATATCATCTCGACGGCATTCGTTTCGACGCGGCGCGACAAATTGCCAACTACGATTTCATGCACTGGATAGTTCAAGAAGCCAAAAGTGTCGCCGGCCCCAAACCGTTTTACACCGTTGCCGAATACATTCCCGACGAGCCTAGCATCACGAATCTAGACGGGCCTATGGACGGCTGCTGGCACGACAGTTTCTATCACTCTATAATTCCACAACTGTGCGGGGACAATTTTGATTTAGAACGGCTCAAAGAGGTAATCGACTGCAAGCGGCAAGGTTACTTGGGTGCTACGAATGTAGTCAATTATTTGAGCAATCACGATCACGATCGCGTTTTTGCCGAATTGGGCGATCGCGGAATTTTGGATGAAGCCGCCTTCAAGCGGGCGAAGTTGGGAACCGTGCTGTTAATGACAGCAGTTGGCGTGCCGCTGATTTGGATGGGCGAAGAATTTGGCGAATACAAAGGCAAAACAATTGAGCAATCTAAAATTGACTGGACGCTGCTAGGAAATGAGATGAATAAAGGTTTGTGGGAATACTACAAAGGCTTGATTCATCTCCGCAAAAATAACCAAGCACTTTACACAGAAAACATCGAGTTTTTCCACGAAGACCCCGACTCAAAAGTTTTTGCTTACACTCGCTGGAACGATGAAGGTTCGAGAGTTGTAGTAGTTGCGAATATGTCGGAAAATTATCTGGCAGGTTACAGCGTTCCCCACTTCCCTGCCAACGGAACTTGGCACGAATGGACTGGGAATTATGATGTTGAATCTGGCGATGACAATATTATGATTGACTTGCCGGAATACGAAGCCAAAGTGTTTGTTTGGCAGTAAGCTGTCATATCAATTCCGGTTACACCGGAATCCTTGTTGACTGTTGACTGTTGACTGTTGACTGTAAGTCAAAAAAATGAAAATTGCGCTAATTATTTGTTGGCAGCTTGATTCAACTTTACGCCCGACGATGAAGCGCGGATTTGATATCATTCCGGCCTGCGCCGGAATTGATATCACTATAAACTTATAAGGGTTATTTGACAGGTTCTTATCTAATTTACAACTCAAAACAGCAACTATTTTATGTTGCGGTTCCTGATGGTTAATTTAAACTCCTTATTTTCCCAGATTGATTTTCTAGGCACAATTGCGTTGCCACCGCCGCCGGTATTGGTTTGCTAAAGAAGTAACCCTGACCCATATCGCACTGATGCGATCGCAAAAACGCTAACTGTTCTGGTGTTTCCACTCCCTCAGCAATCACCTGTAAATTCAGCCCCTGTCCCAAGGCGATCGCCAGTTTCACAATAGTAGCACCGCTGCTGCCGGTCACCAAATCGGCCACGAAAGATTTGTCTATTTTTAAATTATTGAGGGGAAAATTTTTCAGAGACCAGAGCGAAGAATAACCAGTGCCAAAATCGTCCAGAGAAATGTGAATTCCCATGTCCTGCAACTGCTGCAATACCGACACCGTGAAGCTCACATCTGTCATGGCAATGCTCTCGGTAATTTCTATTTCTAAATATTCGGGATTTAACTTGGTTTCTGATAAAATTTCAGCGATGGTTTGTACAGTGTGAGGTTGCAGAAACTGGCGGGCTGATAAATTCACTGCTATCCGAATCGGCGGCAATCCCAGTAATTGCCACGCTCGATTTTGCAAGCAAGCAGTCCGCATCACCCATTCGTCAATTTGGCAGATTAATCCTGTTTCCTCAGCTAAGGGAATAAATCGATCGGGAGGAATCAAACCGCGTTCGGGATGCTCCCAGCGAATCAGAGCTTCCATGCCCGCTATTTTGCCAGTATTTAAATTTATTTGCGGTTGATAGTGCAGGACAAACTCAGATTTGTTTAGAGCTTTGTAAAGATCATTTTCTAAGTTAAGATCCTCGGAGACTTTACTGCCGATCGCCTGCGTGTAAAACTGATAATTATTGCGACCTTTCTGTTTAGCTTTATACATCGCAGCATCAGCATTTTTTAGCAAAGTTTCTGCATCTTCTCCATCATAAGGAGCCAAAGCAATTCCCAAGCTAGCCTTAATATAAAGTTCCAGACCCTCAAAATCAAAAGGACTGCTTAAACTCTGGATAATTAGCTTGCAAATTTTAGTTGCTTCCTCCGGGGTGTTGATATTGTACAGCAGTACAGTAAATTCATCTCCGCCCCAACGAGCCATCGAATCCCCCACGCGCAAACACTTAGTCAAACGCCGAGATACACTTTGCAGCAACAAATCGCCCACTGGATGGCCGAGAGTATCGTTAACATTTTTAAATCTATCTAAATCTAGAAAGATTACCGCCAGCATTTCTCCATTTTGGTGAGCGCTAGCTAAAGCTAAAGACAGCCTTTCATTAAACAGTAATCTATTAGGTAAACCAGTTAATGGGTCGTGAGAAGCTTGATGTCGGATCATCGCCTCGACACGCCTCTGCATTGCAGCCATGTACAGGTGAGTTCCTAAAGATTGTGCTAGCTTCTGTTCTTCGCTAGTCCACTTTTGAGCTTCGCCTGTTTTGATTTCTTTCCAAGCTGCAAATGACTGTCGGGGACGATCGTGCCGGGTGTCCGAACTGCAACGGCCCGCCCACAAAATTTCGGTTTGTATAGGGCTGCGAAAAACGGTGAGACAGCCGATGCACTGTTGGCGGTATTGCAGCGGTACTGCCAAAAATGCTCGAATGGAAGCTGCGACTAAATTGGCAGATACAGATGTGAGTTGAGGTTCTTTAGAAATATCGGAAATTGCGTACAAGTGCGGTACGAGAAAACTGGAAATATTGCTGTCAATTGAGCTGTAATGCTGGGAATATAGATTTTCAAAAATACCTAATTGGCTTGTATGATTAGCTGTTTGTGGTGGATCGTCTTGGTTTGCCCTCCCCATAATCTGCTGCCAAAATGGGCTGAGTTCAAGGTCGATGTCCGCGGGCTGCTGGCCACAGGTATAAAGCAAAGCAGGCCGATCGCCAAACTCGGCTGCAATGTAGAGTCGCCCTCCTGAACCACGCAAATGCTTGACAGTTTGTTCGAGAACTACTTTCCGAATTTCGTTTAGTTCTAGAGGAGAATGCAGCAAACTGGTAATTTGGTTAATAACGGCTTCGTCACGCGCTTGCTGTCTAGCTTGACTCAGCAGAAAAGATTGGGCGATCGCAATTGAAAGTTGATCCACAAGCAACTGCACCATTTTCAATTCTCGATCGCTAAACCGTTTCGGTTGGCTATGGTGAGATACCAACAGCCCCCAAAGGTGATTTTGATGCAAAATCGGTACTGTCAGAGAAGAACGTGCCCCCATAGCCTTCAGATATTCAGCGTGACAGGGGTCTACAGGACGATAGGTAATATCTTCAACTGCTAAAGTTTTGCCGGTTTCGGGACAATCTAACCGATTAATTGTTTGATGCTTCAATTCCACATCTACAATCACTCGCTGCCGCGCTTTGAGAAACATTTCCCGAGCACTATTGGGAATGTCGCCTGGTGGAAAGCGCAAACCCAGCATAGAGGGCAATTTGTCGCCGTTGATCGACTCAGCAATAACCTCACCACTACCGTCGGCCTCAAAGCGATAAACTTTTACTCGATCGCTCTCTAAAAAGCTGCGGATTTCTAGGGCAGTTGTCGTCAAAATCTCTTGGAGTTCTAAAGAGTTGCGGATGCGATTGGTAATTCGATTGAGTAAAATTTCTTGTTCTAAAGTCGATCGTGACATTTGTGTAACTTTGGTGCGGGTCATGCCTTTTGATCTCCCGGGCTGTTGACAGCTTTTTTGCGAGCCACAGTCTTAACTTGCCCTGTATTATACATTACAATACTTTCGCTCTGTCTAGGGGCTTGACCCAACCCAAGAGCGCGAAACTCGGTTTCTGGGGATATTTCTGATTTTTAGACAAATTTGAGTGATAAACCGGGTTTTTCACAGCACTTACAAGGCAAGGCAAAAGCGATCTGACAATTAGTGAGGACGAAAGTTCGATCGAGTTTGATCAGGACTCAAGTCCTCACTACAAAGCAATTGCAGAGCTACCAGACAAAAAGTATAAAGAAACCGGGTTGAGCAACCAGTATTCTGCCCTCTGGAGGGAGAATACTGGTTGCTCAACCCGGCTGGTAAGTATTTATACCTTAAAAGGTCTCGTTAAGCAGACTCCCAAATTCCCCGAATTCTGTCCGGCAAAAAGCCAGCTATTTCCTGAATTCGCTCCTCGGACAGCTCATCCTTCGTTGCCGAAAATACAGCCGCGATCGCAGTTTCCGGTTTTACTCCCGAAGGAAGTGCGCCTTCTAGTTCCACCCTCCGTGCAAACAAATTGCCATCGATCCCCAAGGGTGCAGGCGCGCCGGTCAAAGGTTGACGCACCCGGCTGAGCAATCCCACCAGCGGATTGGTATCTTTCCAGAGGTCGGCTATTTCTTGTTGCAGGGTTTTGTCATCCGTAGGCAAAACTTCTTTGTGCAATTCAGATTCCACGTGCTCGATGGCTTCTTTTGTCATCACATCGCGCATGATCCGGTACACTACTTCGGTAATGTCACGGGCATCAAAAATATCCTCCAAGTGACCGTTTACCATCACTTTTTCCAAAAACGGCATATCCTTTGAAGCGATAGGAACTGCCGACCCTTCTTGATGGAGCGACTTCGGAGGATTCGTCTCCATTTTGTGTAACAGTTTGCGGCCTTTTTCTGTTAAATCAGCTTCTTGAAATGCGACTAAAGGCGGCAATACCTCAGTTCCTCCGTAAGGTTCTCCACTAAAGTCAGCTTTGATAAATTCTCTTTGGTTGAGGTAGTCCAGATGACCGAGCAATTCCGCTTCCGCCACCTGGTGACCGACATATTCTTCGGCTGCGTTCCTAATTTCCGACTCTCCCCTGCCGTTTCCGCTGCCAATCTTTTTGAGCAAAATGTAAGTCAGGTCGTCTCTGATTGGAATTGTCATTAAAACCTCCTAGGTTAATATCCGGTAAAGCTCATGTAAAAACTTATTTTTTTTACTGGCTTAAATTGTGATGATTACTACTTAAAAACATTGAAGTATAAAGTAGAGTAATCAAGTATCTCTCAGCAGGTGTAAGTTATTAAATTCAAGTTGGGGCTAGAATATTCCTTTAGGTAGATCCATGTACGGGAACCCACATCTAATGTTGTTATTATCCTTAAAAGCTGTCGCCACTCTTCAATGCTATTAAGCGAGGACGCTTTATTGGTAAGATTATCCGTATTTATTGCGTGTTTTTACCAGGGCTGACGCACCAAGAGCCCCTAAGTTGGTAATTGGCGCTGGGAGAGGTAGAATTAAACAGGTGCTATGGGGTTAATCAACAGCGGTCATTTTGCCCGCAGCTTGTAGCGATATTGTATCGGATTAGACCAAAAACTGGTCATGGAAGAGCTACCAATACGAGCCAATCTGTTTCAAGTGCCGCAGTGCCACTTGAAGAATGCCTCGGTAACAAATTTTTTGATCGTTTCGAGCGGCATTTATGAACTACCTTCATTGGGACAATAAATTGGAATCCTCGTCTTTGATTAGCGGTCAACCCCCGGTTGACAAGCGTCCTTTAGTGTTGGCTGTAGACGACAATCCGGACAACTTAGAGCTGCTGACACAAATACTCGATTTATTCGGCTGCGAGTGTGTGGGAGCAGTTGACGGGTACGCAGCTCTTTCAGCAGCAGTCGATCGACAACCCGACCTAATCGTACTTGACATTTGCCTGCCGGATATAGACGGTATGGAAGTAGTAAAGCGCGTCCAACAAAACCCCGATCTCAGACATATTCCGATTGTTGCCGTCACAGCACTAGCAAAAGCAGAAGATCGCGATCGGATTCTCCAAGCAGGCTGCGTGGAATACCTTTCCAAACCTTTTAACATCAAAGATTTAGAAAGAATTATCCGCCAGTACCTGAACTCTGAAATGCTTTTGGTTGAGTTTTAGATTTATAATTAGAATCACGAAATTGAGGTGCCGAGTCCAAAATTGCGATCGTTCCCGTGCGGCCAGTCTCTAAGGTCGCATCGCGGAGCAAATCAGTGACTCCCACGCCCAAAACCTTTTGAATTAATTCTTTCAGTGGCAATTCCAGAACTGATTCTAATTGTGCTCGCACCTGCAAAGCCAAATCGTGCTGACCGTTCTGAGCCAGCAGTTTTTCTGGTTCAGTAAGCCCATTTTCGATAACAATTATCAATTTGTTATCCAAAAGATTGCAGAGCGCTTGACTCGTTTGGTGTCCGAGCTGAGAGCGGTACAAAGCTTGAATTCCCTGCGAAAGAGTGCGTTCTAATTTCCCGCGAGTAGGTTCTAATGTTTCGCCTGTCATATTTTTTATTGAGATAAAGATAAATCAAAAAAACAGTTAACAGTTAACTACTAACTGGTTAACAGTTAACTACTAACTGCTAACTGTTAACTGTTAGAAATAACCGTCGCGTTATCCGACAGTAACTTCATTAGTTTCCACCCCAGTTGCACCCTTAACGCCTTTAGCAATTGTTACCAACTTCTTGACAATTTCCTGACTGGGAACTGTACCTTTGAGAACCACCGTAGTGCCAAGTTGAGCCACATAAACAGTCTCAATATCCGCAACATCTGGATTTGCATCGAAAGCCTGAGCAACCCGTTTAGCTAAACCGCTTTGATCGTATTCTCCGTTCAAGCCCATGCGTTCCGGCGGGATTGTCTGAGCGCTCGCAGCAGGTTGAGCTTGAGCTTGAGATTGAGCTACAGGTGCTTGGTAAGCAGGAGCATCAACAGTTTCTTGATTTTCAAGTTTTTCTAAACCAAACAATCTTTTTAGCCAGCCCATAGAGTTTGTCCTCCGACAAAGTTTGTGTTAATTGACTTGTTAATTGACAGTTGGCACGTCGCCGTGCAATTTTTATTCTCAATACCAGGAATTACGATCGCACTCTTGGATGCAGAAACCGAGTTTTTTTACAAAAAAGTATCGTTACAGCCATCCACCTAGGTAGAAAAACCCAGTTTGTTGAGTTTGGTGCGCCCATCCTAAATACAATCTACTGTTGTACAACTGAGCCGATCATCTGCCTGGAGACATAATTCTCCGGCTCTCAAACAAATACTTGCGCTGATCATTCCGGCAAATCCAACTTAAACCCTTCTTGCCCAACTTCTACTATTTTGTTATACATCCACTCGTGCCAACTTCCTGCCGCCGGAAACTTAGGAATGCTGTTACCAGATAGATAAGTATCAGAAAAATTAGCGACAACTACTGCTCGCGTTTCCTCATCGCTCCAGCGGTAGTAAGCCAGCACTTTGGCTTCGAGATTTTCGTGGATAAATATCAATATTTTCGGTATAAAGTGCCGGAACTTTTTCCCGCAGCCGAATCACGTGTTTGTAGTATTCCAAGAACTCATGATTTGGCTAATTTTTCAACAAAAACCATTGCAGTTTATTCGACTGGTTGCGAGTTAGCCGAGTGGATTGTCCAAACTCTTCGCCCATCCACAGCATCGGTATTCCTACTGCTGTGACTAACAAAACCGGGCGTTGCTGATTTATGGTATGAAAGGCTAAATATGCAAGTCATAGAAACCAGTATCTACAAAGCTTCGGGATTTTCAACTTATTTTTTTATACCCTGATTAAGCAACGCGCTGAATTTTAGTGCGGAAATAACCTCTGTCATCTTTTTCTAATAATTTTTTTGCCATTGGGAAAAAGCGCCGAGCAGTGTAGCTGCTTTGTGGTTGGGAGCGAAGAGTTTGAATTCAATTGCAGCGGCCATGAATATCTGGTTTGCAGAAATTATAAGTGTGATTAGTATTGATTTTTACAATTTGGTAAATCTGTCGCCCTCGTTCTTAAGAGTTACAGGTGTAACTCTTATGTTGTTAGGTAGTTATAGGCGCACCCGGAGGGTTTAGTAGTAGACACCCTAGCGATTGAGTAAGGTGCGCCACTAAGCACCCGGAGGCCAGATTTAAATCAATCAAAAATGTAGTTAAAGTAACTAAAAAATATTAAGGGCTGTTTATGAAAAGTAATTTAACTTTTGATAACTATATAAATCGTGGTCAGAGTTTAATTTTTGTAACTAAAGGAACATTTTTTCGCTAACAGAGCTAATACTGTAGAAAGATGTCATTTTAGGCGGAAATAGCGAGGATGTGATTGTAATTATAAGGCAAGGAAAACCACAAGAATGAATGCTTTATTCCACTGGATTTTCGCGCCATCGACTTTAAGCCAAGTTTGAGCCGAGAATAGCAATGATTATTTTTGCTTATGTCTTGGCAGCAGTTGTTTTATATTTTTTGACTGGCAAACTTGGCAGAACCGGAATCAGCTTTAACGACTGCTGCTACCTCAGTAATTGGTAATTGGTGAAAATCTCATTCGTCCCTGTTACCCGTTAGATATTCCGAGCAGTGGCTCTAAAGCTCTAAAAGTTTAATTGGGGATGTTGGCGAATTACCGTTACTGTAAAACTCTGGAGTGTTAAAAATGCTAAAACAAATGTGTTGGTTGCCCAGACTCGGAGGCAAGGGAGAAAAGATATTGCACTTACGCACCGATGCCCGTCAGGGGTGGCGGCCTTATACAGCTTTTCCGCAGTTCGCTGTACCCGACTACCGGGAACCGGGCGGTTCTAAGGGATGGGCAACTTATCAGAAGCTGAGAACTCAAGGGTGGAATTTAATATCGACTGCAGAAGGGCAGCAGTCGATTTTTGGCGAACAGAAAAGTGCTTAAAAAATCTGAAGCCGCAGCAATAAAAGAAGAGGTAAAATCCTCTTCTTTTTATTGCTTGTGGAGAGAGAAACTGGGTTTTTAACCGTCCTACTTGCTAGAATGGGTAAGGTTTGCAGTGCTCACCTTAGATAATTTTAAGATGTTTGCCAGTTGCAAGTAAATTAGGCGATCGCCCTTTCTTTCTCTGCTGTAGTTGCTACGTTATGGAGCACCGGCTGGCGAGTTTTCAAGTTAAACCGGTATCCGTGGGGGAGTATGTGCAACTTAGCGCCGCAAATCGCCAAAGCCTCATCCTTCAAAAGTCCCTCTACATTGTCGTGGAGTTTTTCCGACTCGTCGATGACAGTTACAGCGCTTTCGCCAATGACTTCCAACTCGTCACCGTGGACTAAAATAGCTGTATTTTCGTCAATACCAAATCCCAACACGGCAGGTTGCAGCAAGAGTGCCGAAACTAAGCGTCCCAGACGGCCTCGCTGGGCGAAATGCTGGTCTATGACAACTCCTGGAAGGAAACCCATTCCCGGGCCCATTGCTACCACATCAACGCGGGGATTTGTCTCTGAGTCTCCTTCAATAATCATCATGTCTGGCATCATTGCCGCGCCGGCGCTGGTGCCACCAACAATCGCCCCTTCCGAGTAGCGTTTGTGCATAGCTGCGTCGAGTTTGGTGTCTTTCAAGCAGCTAATAATCCGCGCTTGATCTCCGCCAGTAAAGAATATGCCAGTGGCTTGTTCGATCGCTTCTAAATAATCTGGATTGCTGGCATCTTCGGGTCTCTGGGTGTCAACAACTCGCACATCTTCAGCGCCAAGTCGCTCAAACACTCGGATATAATTATCTCCTACTTCTCCCGGCAGGCTTGTGGCAGCAGTCATCACTACAATGCGCGCTTTAGTGCCTCCGGCGCACCGCAAGAATTCCCGCAGAATTTTGCAGTCGCCCTCTTTGTCTTCCGCGCCACCAATAATTAGCAACTTCCCCTGGTTTTCGTTGCTCGCCATATTATCTCCACTTTTAACTTATTAAATTTCAATAAAACACAAAATTCCTTTTTCCGAAAACTGCCAAAAGGTATATATAGATACAAAAAAATCTCATGCTTCTACACTCTAGGATGCACACAGCAAGGGTGATATGGAAGTTTACTCATCCTCGATGATCCACAAAACAAACTTACCCCCCCTAACAGGAGATAGGAGGGGTCAAGAAATGAGCTTAAACTACAGGGCTGACGCGCGCGCGGTGATCAATCCGGTTTCTGATCCGATTCTTCGCTAATCCTCCTCTGATTGCTCGTAGAAATCGGGTTGATGAGCATCAGTCCTCAATTAGTCCGATCGCCCGTTAGTGCGATCGCTCGATCAAATTGCTCAATATGGTACTCGCCCGTTCTAAAGGTAGGTGTCTGGGTTTGCCGTTCCAGACAATCTGATATTCGTTGCTGTTTTGACCATCACCGTAGCCAGATATTAGCTTCCGGTGAAATGCTTCCTCAGCCAAGTGGTGAACTTTTTCCCTGAGAGCAGTTTGTGCGATCTTCATAATTTGCTGCCTCTTAAATTTTCTTTCACTGTCATAAACAATTATAAGTACACAGTGTACCTCTCAAAAGTTATAGCTTTTTTTTGCAAGCGGGGAAAGAAGTAGTCGTTAGTCATAAGTGCTTAGTTATCTATGCTTAGTTATCTATGCTTAGTCATCTATGCTTAGTTAGATGTTGAAGGAAGAAGGAATATTTTCCCACTCTCACCCTCTCCCCCTCTCCCCATCTCCCCTACTCTCCCACTCCCCCTATCGGGCAATACTGAGGGCAGAATTGCTGGGAGTATTTATCTCACTGCTGGAATATCTATGCCCGCAGGTAGTATCCCCTGCACCGACTATAAAGTTACCGTAAAAAATTAGCTCAAAGGAGGTTAGAAAATGCTGCAAGAAAAAAGCACGGAAACAGCCCGCGTCAATGCTCGAAAAACCGATATTTTTGATGTGTTCAACTTCAAACACTATATCGGGCCCAACCCTTATTTAGACACCGCGGCTTTAGTTTTTGATTTAGCGGTGACGGGCGCGAGCGAACCTTTGCCGATCGCACATTACCAGGAAATTATTAGTGATCGCTACCCGCAATTCCTGCACGAAACTTTCTCGAACCATGCCCAACTGTTCGGCCGTACCGCCTCAGAAGTAGCAAAACTTGACATGGGTTTGCATTTTCAACACTGGAACATCAAGCCGTTTTCTCAGTTTAACAGAATCAGCATAGAAGCACTTCACGCCCGCACTGCCAGAGCCGTAGTGTACGCAGTTTGGGATTGGTTTGAAGCCATTAATCAAAATCAAGACTTTCCCTTGGAAGCACAAATGGGCGCGCTGCAAAATATGTTCCGGCAGTCAGTTTACGGAGGCCCGACAGTTTATTCGTTAATGCGATCGGCATCCCAAAAAGGCATTCCCGCATTTTATTTGTGGGATGAAGGACTAATGCAATATGGGTACGGTAAAAAACTGGTTCGTGGCTCTGCAACTACCTTTGATTCTGACAGCCACTTAGACTCAGATTTTACCACCCGCAAAGACGATTGTAAAGCTTTTCTCGCTACATTAGGATTTCCTGTTCCCAAAGGCGATATCGTCTCCACAGAAAACGGAGCTCTGGCAGTTGCTAGAGAAATTGGCTACCCAGTTGCTATCAAACCAGTAGTCGGTCATAAAGGAATTGGCGTCACAGCAGATGTCCGGGAGGCAGAGGAATTGCAGGCTGCTTTTAAAAGAGCAGTTAAGGCTATTCCCGAAACAGATCCGGTGCGAGTAATTGTGGAAAACAGCATCAAAGGATCGGATTTTAGGCTGCTGTGCGTTGACGGCAAATTTGTTTCTGCCACTGAACGCCGACCCGCTTGCGTAACAGGTGATGGCGACTCAACAATTCGCGAATTGATCCGCCGTGAAAACCGCAAACCAGAACGTTTGGATACGCCAACTTCGGCGATGAGCAAAATTCAGTCCGACGAAGCGATGGAAATGTATCTGGAAGAACAAGGACTGTCATTGGATAGTGTGCTAACTCGCGATCGCACTGTGTATCTACGCAAAGTCGCTAATCTTTCCGCAGGCGGTGTCAGCATCGACGCTACCCGCACTATTCACCCGGATAACATTGTTTTGGCTCAAGATATCGCCCTACATTTTCGGTTAACTTGTTTGGGGATTGATGTGGTAACAGAAACTCTCGCCAAATCTTGGAAAACAGGCAATTTTGGGATTATCGAGATCAATGCCGCGCCGGGAATTTTTATGCACCTCAACCCCGCTGTCGGCGAAGGAGTTGATGTGCCTTCGCATATTATCGAAACTTTCTTTGAATCGGGAAAATCAGCTCGAATCCCAATTATTACTTTCAACAGAATTTCGGTACATGACCTACAAGAAACTATCGACCATATTCTGTTGCAGCATCCTGATTGGACAATTGGTGCTGTTTGTCGCGGTGGACTTTTTGTTAACCGTTCTGAAAAAGTTTTGAATAAGAATTACCATCTTAACGTGCAAAGTTTGCTACGGAATCCCAAGCTAGATTTGTTAATTGCTGAATATCCCGAAGATATTTTGGAAGCCGAGGGAATGTTTTATCGGGGCAGCAATATGGTGGTGCTAGATAATCCGGGAGAAACTGAGATGATGTTGGTTAGAGAAAGCACTGATGACGATACTGTTGTGGTGAGGGAAGGAAGTAGTATTTCTATTCGCCGCCAGGGGTTGATCGAACAGTATACTCTCGGGGATGAAGAACCGTTTACGCGGGTTTATTTGAAGGAAATAGGGACTGTTTTGTAAGCGCTTCCACAGTTAAGTTGGTTTTGTAGGGTGGGTATTGATTACCCGCCCCACCACATCAAGGTTTTTTCTTGTTCCCAGGTTCTTCCGGGGAAGGAATTTGGGAGGGATCAGATGGGAACTGGCTTCGTTACACTTAGTTACAATCGCTTTCAATTCCTCAGTCGTGGATACACTATTCGTAAAAAGTCGGTTTCTTCCCAACTTTCTCGTTACCACACCAATAGTTTCGTAGAAACTGAGTTGCTCAGGGTAAGTCTTATTCCTGCGATCATAAGTTTTTAGACAATCTGGTTTCTGCGCTGCCCTTCGTGCTATCAAGGAATTTTACAAGTCTTTAAAAAATTGCACTCCGGTGGCAGAAGGTCTGGAAATATGAATTTTGCGAGCAATTGGTTTAATTCGCTGACCGAAAGTTTACTGTCGCACCGTCGCTACATTCCAGCAGCCCTGACTCTTTGCACTGGTACGAGTTTGTCATTGGCAGCCGCAGCCGTTGTGTGGCATTCGGAAAACCAACGAATGCAAGCTCAATTTCATCAGCAAGCCGATCGCCTGAATGTGGCATTGCAGCAAAGCATCAATAAAAATTTAGAAGTTTTGTACTCACTTGAAGGATTCTACAGGGCGTCTACTGAAGTTACCAGAGAAGATTTTAAGCACTTCGCTCAACCTGCACTTGCCCGCAATACTGCTATACATTCTGTTAACTGGATTCGGCGCGTACCTGCTGCCCAAAAAGCAGCTTATGAACGGAGAATTCGAGCCGAAGATTTTCCGGCATTTCAAATTTACGAGCGAACTCCTGACAAAAAGCAGGTCAAAGCAAAAGTGCGATCGGAATACTTTCCAATTATTTACAGAGAAGCATTAGAAGAAGATAACAAAGTGATCGGTTTTGATGTTGCCTCCAGCCCCGATCGCAAAGCAGCTTTAGAGAAATCGGTGAATACCGGGAAAATAGCGGCTTCCGCGCGGATTAGATTAGTCAGCAACAATCAACCGGGATTGCAAGTATTTCTACCAGTACACCGCCGTACAACTTCTGCTGATAACTCCGTCAACGGCCGCCAAAACCTCATGGGAGTTATTGCGGGTCTGTTTCAGATCACGAGTATGGTCGATTCCTCTTTAGAATCGCTAAATTTAGACAAGATTAATTTTTACCTCTATGACAACTCTGCTATAGAGAAAGAACGCTTTCTAGTGCGCTACGACTCACAAGCTAAGCAGTTAATAGATAACCCAAAACACGAAAAGCCAGAGTTAGCTAATATCCGGGGAAAAATCTGTCAAAATCCTAGTGCTTGCACTCGCCTATTTAACGTAGCAGACCGCCAGTGGAGGCTGCTAGTTTTGCCTGGGAAGGGGTACAACAGTATGAGGACACATCAGGGTTCGCTGGCAATTGGCGCGATCGGGCTATTGATGACTGGCAGCTTGACGATTTACCTGTTGATGTCTCTAGAACGTACTGCAAAAGTAGAACAGCAAGTGTACGATCGTACCATTCAACTAAAACAGCGCACGGCTGAACTAGAAACGGCACTAAAAAATTTGCAGGAAGCTCAATTTAAACTCATCCAAACTGAAAAAATGTCCAGCTTGGGACAGTTGGTGGCTGGAGTTGCCCACGAAATTAACAATCCTGTGAACTTCATCTCTGGCAACCTGATCCATACAGGCGCATATACTCGAGACTTGCTGGAACTTGTGGAAATATACCAGCAGCAATATCCGAACCCAACGCCCGAAGTGCAAGCAAAACTAAAAGATATTGATTTGGAGTTTATCAGTGAAGACTTGCCTAAAATCCTACAATCTATGAATATGGGAGCTCAACGGATCAGCCAGATCGTGCTTTCTCTGCGGAATTTTTCGCGCTTGGATGAAGCCGAAATGAAGTCGGTTGACATTCACCAAGGCATTGACAGCACCTTGATGATTTTGGAGAGTCGGCTGAAACCAAAAGCTGATTTTTCGGGCATTAAACTCATCAAAGAATACGGAAATTTGCCATTGGTGGAGTGCTGGGCGGGACAATTGAATCAGGTATTTATGAATGTTTTGAGCAATGCAATTGATGTTTTATATGATACAGCAAATCAAAACAAGCTCGAAAACAACGCCTCGAATTCTGTATTTTTACCTACTATTCGGATTCGCACTGAACTTTTAAGTTCTAATTGTGTATGCGTGCGAATCGCTGACAATGGAACGGGCATGACGGAAAATGTCAAAAAGCGTTTGTTTGATCCGTTTTTTACTACCAAGCCTGTAGGCAAAGGTACTGGCTTGGGATTGTCGATCTGCTATCAAATAGTAGACAAACATCACGGTTCGCTCAGGTGCGTATCGGCTCCGGGAGAGGGAACTGAATTCTTGATTGAGGTGCCGGTGCGGCAACAGTTCGAGCAATCTGTTTCTAAGGTTTCACCTGCAGTAGGTGTCAATCGATTTTAGATTTTAGATTTTAGATTTTAGAATTGGGGATAAATTACTGTTTAATGGTTTAGATGTCTGCTACAGTTGCAGCTTTTATGAGAACTAATATCAAGTGAAATTAGGTGAAGAAATTGGTAGAATTTGATTTTTTTTAAATAGTTTTGAGGAGCGTGAACCGGAGAACTAGATTGACATATAGTAGTTCTCAAAAAAGTTCGTAGACGCTTGGGTTTTCCGTGTTCGGTAATCGGTAATCCGGAAAAAGGTCATCATGAAAAAGCTTGCTGTTCAAAAGCAGGGTAGTGCCATTATTCATTACCCATTACCCATTACCAGACATACCTCACTCTTAATGAGACTGGGCTATATATACCTAGCCATAATTTGGCTTGCATTCCTGTGAAAGATGCTCGCGGTGCTTAGGTTGCACCCTACAATTAACAGTCAACTGCCCTGAGTTAGAGTTATTGCCAAGCGCGTCTTAATTTATAGTTAAATATCGCCCAAAACAAATATTTGGGGTTTTACCCGTCGTGACAATTTATAATTGTAGCGATGCCAGATTACCAATTACTAACTACGATGTCTTTACAATTTATTAGCATTCCGCCAAAAACCGATCGCAAACCTGTCGCTTTGATTGTCGCTTTGCACGGATGGGGTGCTAATGCTCGCGATTTGACTTCCTTAGCACCCTTTTTCAATTTGCCGGATTATCAGTTTCTGTTTCCCGATGCCCCGTTCCCCCATCCCCAAGTAACGAGCGGCAAAGCGTGGTATAACCTTCAAAGCAAAGACGCTCAGGGATTGGTAGAAAGCCGGCAATTGCTGAGGGAATTTTTGCTGTCTTTGGAAAGCACCACGGGCGTGCCTTTGTCTCGCACGATTTTAGGCGGCTTTTCTCAAGGCGGAGCGATGACTCTAGATGTGGGATTGACTTTGCCCCTAGCTGGTTTAATTTGTCTGAGTGGTTATTTACACCAGATTTCGCCAGTTGCGGGGAGTGTATTGCCACCTGTTTTAATCGTACACGGTACTCAAGATACTATTGTGCCTGTTAGTGCTGCTGTGCGATCGCGCGACAGTTTGACGGCTTGGGGAGCTGAGGTGCAGTATCAAGAATTTAACATGGGACACGAGATTCTGCCGGAAGTTATAGAGGTAATGCGAAGTTTTGTTGTAGAAACTGTGTCGAAATCTGATTAAAGGTTTAGTATATAGTATGGCGGAAGTCTCGGGCAGGGGAAAAAAATGAAAACTTTAACCAAAGCATCGCGCGATATAGCTGTACTTACTTCTCAGGACGTGGCAGAATTGGCTGTCCGTTTGGAAGTTGACGATTATACAGATCCTTTTGAGGGATTGAATGATTGGCATTTGTTGCGATCGCTTGCCTTTCAGCGGCCGGAACTGGTTG
The DNA here is from genome assembly GCF_036700965.1 of Microcoleus sp. Pol8_D6. Taxonomy (NCBI): domain Bacteria; kingdom Bacillati; phylum Cyanobacteriota; class Cyanophyceae; order Oscillatoriales; family Microcoleaceae; genus Microcoleus; species Microcoleus sp. Pol8_D6. The sequence goes on from NZ_JAUBPW010000022.1 coordinate 47,988, forward strand.
AACCTTATCTCCACCTTCTGGATATGGAAGCCTACGACGAAGCATAGACTGAAAAATCTAGCTCAAAAAATTCGACGGAATTGAGGAAGAAGTTAGCAGCATATTTTGTTGCGGATTAAACAGATGAATTAGGGATTTTAGCCTGTTTTTATCTTAATTTCTTTCTTGATTCTTTTTTATGGCTGAAGGAAGAAGGAAGAAGGAAGAAGGAAGAAGGAAGAAAGAATGAGGAGATGCGATCGGGCAATTCTTCGCACTGGTTTCAGGAATTCATCAAGTTCTCATAACCTCGAAGGTTGCTGTATTACCAAAAATCATGAAAGGCAGACGAATTTTAATTGGCGTTAGTGGCGGGATTGCGGCTTATAAAGTTTGCGAAGTAGTTTCAACTTTAGCAAAAGCTGGAGCGGAAGTTAAAGTTATTCTTACTGATGCTGCCGGGGAGTTTGTAACGCCTTTGACTTTTGCTACTCTTTGCCGCCATCCTGCTTTTACGGACAAAGATTTTTGGCAACCCAGTCACGGCCGCCCCCTGCATATTCAATTGGGAGAATGGGCGGAAGTTTTTGTGATTGCTCCTTTGACAGCTAATACTTTGGCTAAGTTGGGGGGGGGTTTTGCTGATAATTTGCTGACTAATACTGTCTTAGCTTCTACTTGCCCAATTTTGCTGGCACCGGCGATGAATACGGATATGTGGGAACAGCCGGCGGTGCAGCGGAATTGGCGTGAAGTGTTGAGTTATCGGCGCTATCATGCTGCGAATCCGGGGGCGGGAATGCTGGCGTGCGATCGCGCGGGTGTCGGCCGCATGGCAGAACCTTATGAGATTTTGCCTCATATTGAATCGCTATTGTATGCGAAGGGCGATCGAGATTTAGCAGGCCTTCGGGTGTTGATCAGTGCGGGAGGAACGCGGGAACACCTCGATCCGGTGCGGTTTATCGGCAATCCTTCCAGTGGCAAAATGGGTATAGCTTTAGCGCAAGCTGCAAAGCACCGGGGCGCGACAGTGACGCTGGTACACAGTATAACTGGCGAATTGCCGCTCTCAGGTGTACTGGCGATCGCAGTTACGAGTGCACAAGAAATGCGGCAGGCGATGCTGCAATGCTTTCACGATGCCGATTTGACGGTGATGGCTGCGGCGGTAGCAGATGTGAAGCCGGCTGACTACAGTAGCGAGAAATTGCCGAAGCGATCGCTCCCGAATAGTTTACCGTTGGCACCGGTAGCGGATATTGTGGCAGAGTTGGGAAAATTGAAACAGCCGCACCAAAAATTAATCGGCTTTGCAGCACAAACTGGGGATATTGTCAAGCCAGCTTTGGAGAAATTGCGGGCAAAGAAACTAGATGTAATTGCCGCAAACCCGATCGATCGAATAGGTGCAGGTTTCGGCAGCAATACCAATCAAGCAATATTAATTAATGCCGCCGGCAAGCAAGTAGAAATAGCACCTTGCAGCAAGCTAGAAATGGCTCACCGATTGTTAGATTTTGTGAGGGAAGGGTGAGGGCGCGATTTACTCATTAACTGGGATTAATTACTACTGGTTCGGGCGATAATTCTGATTCCCCAAAATCCGTTGATTCCGAGTCAGCAGACAACTCAGTATCTGCGACAGTAATTTCTAGTTTAAATCCTAATGCTTCGAGCAGTGCTACCAAACTATAGATTTCCGAACCTGCACTTTCTGTCAACATCTTGTCAAGTTTTTCCCATTGAAGTTGAGCTGACTCTGATAAATTGTTGAACTTTAGCCGAGAATCTACAACGTCTTTGAGTACCATTTGGAGCAATTTAGGTTCATCGCTGGCTTCTGTCAATGTCACCTCGATATAACCTGCTGCTTCTTGGGCATTTCTCATAGATTCGCTCAGAAATTCTTGGTAACTCCTACTCGTTGGTGCTTTCACGTCTTTCATAGTCTCTCCAATATTGAATAGCTTTGCCAATATCTCGCTCTTGAGTGCTCTTATCTCCACCTATTAGCAGAAGTAGAATTGTCAGCCCGACTTGGCCAAAGTAAAGCCGATATCCAGGGTCAGAGTCAATTTTGAGTTCAAAAACTCCTTCTCCCACGGACTTACAATCTCCTACATTACCAGTCATGACTCGCTTCAGCCTTAACCGAATCCTATTTTTGCCTGTGGTATCCCGGAGCGAGTTATACCAATCTTCAAAAGGATTTGTCCCATCTGCTCTCAGGTAGTTGCGAATTTCCCTGGGTTGTACTTCCATGATTTTATCGTACTTGATTAACAATTTCTATCGTAGGGCGATCGACACCGCATTAAGTGGGCAAATCATACTTAAGACAGAGGTATTCGCTCAGCTTTAAGGTAAACTTTGTGGCAGGAAACTTTGATTAAAACAGGGCATTGTGAATGAATTTTAAATCGATCGCAAAAACCAATCTACTATTCGGCAGTTTGATAATTAGCCTCGGATTGCAATCACTTCCAGCCACAGCGCAAGCAGTCACCGACGCGCAAGTTTCCGCACTCGTAGAAGCGCTGCGACAAGCCGCCCCGCCACAAACTGCAAATGACGGAATGTACAGTCAGTGGCAAGTTTTACCAGGCAATATTTCCCGCTGGGCAAAATTCTGTACCAAACAAGATTTAACACCGCAACAATTTGAGGCCGACGCGACAAAAGCCAAATCAATTGTTACCTGTATCGTGGGCGATTTGCTGCGCGACGAATACAAAGCTACCAGCAACAATGAATTAACCGCTGTACGCCGCGCCGCTTGCTGGTGGATGACAGGGGACTCCGCAGCTTGTAAAAGTGGGGCAACTGCTACTTATGCCGATAAAGTTATCAGCGTTTACCAGAAGCAGCAACCTAAAAAGTAAGGTTTTTGCTGCGGGATTTAGATTTTTTTACCGCTGATGCACGCGGATTAACGCAGATGAATTGCGATCGATTTTATTCCCCGATCACCAATTCATCTTCTTTTAAAGTAACTTTTAGTCTAAATCCTAGCGCATCCAAATACAATTTCTGCGTTCAGGACTAGCCGAATTTTCCTCGCTTATACTTCCCTGATTTTTGTGAAATATACATATTAACCTGTGCAGGTTTGACTCTGCGACTGAATTACCCATTTTCTGCCTGACTTCTCATCAACTTTTGCACGCTGGCTAAAGCCCGATTTACTTCATAATTTTTTCTTTCTGAATTCTGCAAAAAAGCCTGCTGTTCTTCTTCAATCATTAACACATCCTGCCGCACCAAACCATCTAATAATTTTTGAGCCGCACCGAAACAACTATCTTTGATAAACCTGCGAAACCATACAGGCAATTTGTGCAGCCGCCAAAACGCATTTAATGAGGTAAAGTGAATTAAATAAGCGCGAGTTGCTGTCTCACTCACCGGACAAACCAAGCAGTAAATCTTAAAGTCGCTTCCCAAAGTTGAAACCCAGTGCGGGTAAACATAACTCACCTCCAGCGGTTCCGGGTGCAGTCGGCGCAGAGATTTAAAAAACAACTGAGAAATTGACCAAATTTTATCTATTTTGTAATAACTTTGGGCCTGATAGCGAGCAGTTACTTGATGCTCGTTTTCTTCTAAAGTATCTAACACTGGATTAGCCCAAGCTTGCCAATCATCGTGCAAGTGTCCGTGGTACATATCCATCAAGTTTTCAATTAAAAATGAATAGTGTGCCTGACAGTCGATGACTGAAACTGTGGCAATATAATTGAGATGTTCCCACTCTGGCACATCCAATAAATCTATTTTTTGGGCGTGGGTTTCGTCGCCGGGAAACAGCCAGATAAAACCGTTTTTTTCCTGGACTGGATAGGAGCGAATTTTGCAGCTAGGTAGCTTTTGATTTTCTGCTAAATAATTGACTTCGGCGCATTCTCCCCTTGTATTTAACCGCCATCCGTGGTAAGCACATTCGATTAAATCGCCTTTTACTTGACCGTGGCTGAGTTTAACTTGTCGGTGCGGACATCTATCTTCTAAAGCGTTGATTTTGCCAGAACTGTCGCGGAAAAGTACGATCGCCTGATTCCAGATTTTCGCAGCTAGAGGCTGAGTTTGCACCTCGCTGCTGCGGGCGATCGCATACCACCGATTGAGATTAATGCCCAACTGGCGGATGTGAGTTTTTTGTTCCCTTGCAGATTCCGATTTTATCGCGTTGTTTTGCATTACAAATGTTCCCAAATTACGCCCATAAAACAACCCAATTTTACAAAATAACAGCCCGGAAAGCAACGACCGTAAATTTTTCTAAATCTCCGTTCTGACAAATACCTATCGTTAGCTAAATGCTTCAACCACCCAGGCGACAATCGAAATTTTAATAATCTTAAAGCATTGCGAAATCCGTAGGTGGAACAGTCGGGCTTAAAATCTCTCGCTGCACCTAATATGTAGCCTATTGTAGCAGGTCTTTCTACTTCCGAAATATTATCTAAAAAGACGATTTTCCCGTGCGGATTTAACATTTTTTTAATTGCATCGAGGGCGACGGGGAGGTTGGGCAGGTGGTGAAAAGTTGCAGAACTAACTATTAAATCAAATTGGCGATCGAGCGCTAATTGACTGGCATCCATTTGGATGTATTCGATATTGGGAGCGGAACGTTTTTGACTGGCTATTGCCAGCATCTTTGCTGACAAATCGACGGCGACAACATTATCGTAATACTGGGCTAATTCAAAAGCAAGAATTCCAGAACCGCAGCCAATATCTAATGCTGCACCTTTGCTGGTCGATAGGTTGTTAGTAAAGAAATCGTTCTGGTTTTGCAAGGTGGCGACGAAATCGTATTCTGTTGCAAAAGCATCAAACATTACAGATTTATTACCAATTTTGCAGTTACTATTCAGCATCTATTATTGCTTTATACTAATTCAATAATATTTTAACCGCATATCCACCCACCTCAACGCAGATATTTTTTTTGTTCGCAAGCTCTGCCTTTTCTCCTCAGCGAAACCACACCCACAAACCGTAACTCATCTTAACAAAAGAATGTAACTGTAGGAAACCTCTAAACCCTTATTGAATTAGTCATTCTCATTCCTTAAAATCTCAAATCTCAAATCTCAAATCTCAAATGGTATGGCTGGGGGCGGGTTTTACCGAGAATAGCAGCCGATAATTGACGATTTATAAAACCCGCCCCCACTGCCAAGCTTAGATTTTTAACACGCCTTCGGGATTCACCGTAAAGAGCGATCGCCTCTGCAAACCCTCTTGATATAAAATAGCATTAGCTGCCAACAAACCGCTGCTCACTGCCCTTTCCATTAAACCGCAAGGAAACGGCATTTTCACCCAATCTCCCGCAAACAAAAGATTAGGAACAGCGCAGCAAGTCTCCGGGCGTTCCGCATAACTACCGGGCGGATATCCAGAGAAATTCTTTTGATTTACCAATTCCCGGTGCAGCATATTTGCCTCTTTTAATTCCGGTACAATTTCGTACAATTCTTGCTCAAAAGTCGCCAGCAAAACTTCCTGATTCGGAAATTCCTTCTCCTTGTAACAATAAGCGTGCAATTCCACTACACTACCACCAGTTTTCTGATTCCACTCGATAAACTGATCCTGAATTCGGTGGTAAAGCGTAATGCTGTCAGTCAGTTTGTAGCCGGAAAGCGAACTGAAATTGCTGTGTTCCCACGGAAATTCGCGATCGAACCAAAAACGGCCCACAGCAAACGGATCTGCTATTTTTAAGCTCTCTATCCGGCTCTGCACCTGCGGATTTACCTCACCGCTGGCCAAACTAAACAAATGCTGCATCCCCGGAACATCGGCCGCAAAAACATAGTAATCAGCCTTCAATGTTTCCGCCAAATTTTGCGGCTGCGATTGCTTAACCGCTGCTACTAACTGTATTTCATCTGCTTTTTCATCGACTACCTTAAATCGAGGCAAATCCCGCTGAGCAGGCCCACTGACAACTCGTCCTTCGGCATCAAAAACGGCCCCGTGACAAGGACAGTGAAATTGACCGTCGTTTTGTTTCTGAACTGTGCAGCCTTGGTGAGTGCAGCTCAGAGAAATTGCCTCTTTTCCCGACGGTGCGGCGGCAAATACGCTGTCCCCAGCGCCGAAATATTTGGTAGAGTTGCTGTCAGTTAATAGCGCGTTTCGCTTCACCCAAAAAGGTATTTTACTTTGCACGTCTCCAGACTGGTAACTCAGAGAATCAATCTTGCCGTTTTCCCAGCGAATCTCACTGACTGCGACATCTGTCAATACTTTGCCGCCTTTGCTTTCAATGGATCTGGCAATAGGCTGCACCAAACTCGTGCCCATATCTTGCCGCGTGCCGTTGAATGCCAAACCCTCTGGATTTCCGAAAAAGTAAAAGTGGAAAAATTGCATTAATTCTCCCGCGCTCAATTCGTCGGGAGCGTTGAGGCTGGATTTGGCAAAAGGCAGAAAATACAAGTCATAAAGTCCGCGCGGGAATTCGCCTTTTACCCAGTCGGCAACGGATATATTGTCGAGGCGAGCGAAAGTTTTTTGAGTTTGAAAACCGCCTATTTCTCGAAAGACTTCCCAGTGAGCAGGTTTTGTCAGATTGATTCCCCACTTGAGCCGATTAGGAGAAGATATCCCCAAATCAACTATATTCCAGGGAAAAGCTGAATGGTTGGGACGGAAAACTTCGGGTTTGTATTTGCCGTCTCGAAACACAACGGCGTAGGATTCTAAAGATACAAAATTATCGGTAATTTCTAGTTCTTCAACAACACTTTTGAGGTTGTAGTATTGCGGAAAAAAACCGTGGAAACCGTGTTCCATCATAAAAGTTTCGTTCCCGACTTGTATCGGCCAACTCGCAATTTTGCCGCCGAGTTGGGGGGATTTGTCGAGCAATGTTACGGCGAAACCCCGCTGGGAGAGCTCGTAAGCACAGGCGAGCCCGGCCAAGCCTGCGCCTACAACTGCAACGGTTTTGCGCTGATTCAGCATTCGTGGCAAGTCAAGAGAATCTTGCACAAAAACGGTGGGCTCTGGCTTGGAAAATCGAGAATAGCCCAGCAGCCCGCCGGCGGCACCGACTCCGAGGAATTTGAGGGCGGTTCTTCGAGAAACTGGTTGGGATAGCGGTGAATTGGTTGATTGACTCATCAGCGGTACGCGGTAACGGGCTTTAAACACAAATACGCCATAAGGCATATATCATAGACCGAAATCAGGATATGTGAAGAAATACTAAGACACATTTCCCCGTCCGATCGCGATCGCACCGTGCCAAGTTCGATCGCACACAATGTATAGTGGAAGCAAAAAGGCTTCAGTTATCTAGGAGAGAAGCAAGAATCAACAAGGAAAAAGCGATCGACCGCATCGCGTAAAATCCTCTAAATAATTAAGTGTTTTTATTTATGTTGATCAACTCTTGTCAACCGCCGCCAATGATGCTAAAAAACTAGGAGATTGTCAAGTCAAATCTTAGGCCAAAGGCTGTCTCGGCGAATTGTACGAAATAACCGGGCAGATATCCAAGGCAAAACAATTAATCAGTCGAGCTTTAAGTAAGTTGGCGAGAAAAAATTTAACTATTTTAAAATAAGTAAATACAGAGAATATATCTACTGAGCTAACTCAATATATCGGCGATCGATGCAGGGTATTCCTCACTTAATGCCAAGACAAAACTCGATTCAACCTGAGAAGTGCGGATGTGCCACAAAAATTCAAAGACGCCCGTATAGCTAATGCCGGTTAAACTCACATCTTGCACCATTCTTAAGAACAGGCTCTCCGGCTCGTTCCACAAAAGATGAATTTTTTGTGGAACAGGCCGAAAAGCCTGTTTATAAAAGGATTATTGAGAATGATGCAACATCTCAGTTAAATGTACCTGGCTGCTATGTAAAAAACAGGACTGACTTGAAGAAACCGGGTTTTTGCGTAAGTCCTGTTTATGCAAAACCCCTGAAATAATTTACAAACTTTTACATAAATCGTGCACTTCTTGGTGCGGGGAGTCGGTTGGTGCTGGTATCCACACCCTACGGTAGATATTTGGGGTTGGTCTTGAATGCTAGAGTTGTGCCGCGATCGCCAGCACAGTCAAAATTCACCCACATCCAAACTTTTGCCAACTGCTGCCGCCAACGGCGCTATTAACCGCCCCAAAATCATGCACTACCAATCCCAGCAGCAACGCCAAAAACACACGACTCAGAAAAAAATTAAAAAAGCTATTTTTTACTGCTTGATAGCAATATTTTTCTGCTGGAGCACCGCGAATGTGGCTACAATTGCCCAAAACACAAACCAGGGCGGGCTTAACGGGCAAGAAATGAGAAATTTGCTCGATCGGGGAAACCTCACCGAAGCCGTAACCAGAATCGAAGAAACCTGGGAACAAGACTATCAAAAATACTTTGAACAAGACTTTGACACCCGTGCGAAAACCGCCGAAGCAATATCAAAAACTCTTTCTCGCTTAGCAGTTCAAACAAAGAAAAAACCTGCTTTAATTTACGCTATCCCACGCACCGATCAACTAGAATTAATCTTAATATTACCCGATCGCCCGCCCATTCTCCGCAGCGTCCCGGAAGCCAAACAAGAGAAACTGCTCTCAGTAGTCCAAGAATTAGGTAGCGAAATCACCAACCCGGTAAAACTAAACACCACCACCTATCTAGAACCAGCCCAACAACTCTACAAATGGATAGTTGCACCCCTAGAAACAGATTTGCAAACAGCAAAAATTGAAACCTTGCTGTTCTGTGTCGGCGCAGGTTTGCGAACCGTACCCCTAGCAGCAATGCACGACGGAAACCAATTTCTGATCCAAAAATACAGCCTCGCCCGTATCCCCGCCTTCAAACTCACAGACAGCAATTACACCGACATCAGAAACGAGAAAGTCCTAGCAATGGGAGCATCAGATTTCGCAGAAACGGCGAACAAAGAACCGCTGCCAGCAGTTCCATTAGAACTAGGTGCGATCGCCCGACAGTGGCCCGGTCAATCCTTTCTCAACGAAGATTTCACCATAGTAAACTTGCAATCCCAGCGACTGCAACAAAGATACGGAATTATCCACCTTGCCACCCACGCCGAATTCCGCCCCGGAACCCCAAATAACTCCTACATTCAATTTTGGGATACCCAACTGGGTCTGGATCAAATGAGAGATTTAAAATGGAACAATCCGCCCCTCGAACTATTAGTATTAAGCGCCTGCAGAACCGCCTTGGGAGACAAAGAAGCAGAACTCGGATTTGCCGGTTTAGCGCTGCAATCCGGAGCAAAATCAGCCCTCGCCAGCCTGTGGTACGTCAGCGATGCGGGGACTCTGGCGCTGATGACAGAGTTTTACCAACAGTTAAGAATCCGCAGGCCAAACGACCCTCCAATCATTAAAGCTGAAGCTCTCAGGCAAGCACAAATTGCCGCGCTCGAAGGCAAAGTGACGATCGAAGGCGGTCAACTGCGAAGTGCGCGAGGCGACATTCCCTTGCCCCCGTCCATCCCCAAACTCGACAGCAAAGATTTATCCCATCCGTATTATTGGGCAGCTTTCAGCATTATCGGCAGTCCTTGGTAAGTGGGCCTCTTGACCGAAACTGGTGATAGGCTATAAAACATAAGTAATTTAATATCTGTAGCTGTCGCTCAACCAACCACCACCAACCTGTGACGAATCAAGCGGGAGCCTTCAAGGGGAAAGAAAGATGAAAAAATTAGAATTTTTGCTACAGAAAGAAGGCGATCGCGCCTGGTTGCCCCTAGAAACCTCCGACGTGGAAATTCTAGAAGGTAAATACCGTGTGGTTGCTCGCATTCAGCACCCCAACACCGACATCGAAATTCGCGTTACCCATACCTCCTTCGACCAAGGGGCGCAGCGGAAAGTCCAAAGCCGATCGGCCCGCACCAACCCCGAAGGATTAGTCGTGATCATTCCCTACACCAGGCTCAAACCCGGACTTTGGGAACTCTCCTGCTTGCCAGATCCCAAAGCAACACCACTAAAACCTTGGCAGTACGGCGTTCAGTTGGAAGTATTGCCCGCAGAATCGGAAACCTCCGAACCCCTACCGCCGATCGACCAAATCGAACCTGCTGCTTCCACCGCAGCCCCACAAATCGCAGTACCGGTCGATCGCCCCGCACCACAAATTGCAGCACAGGTTGATCGTCCCGCACCAACCGAAATCCCAGCAGCCGCTGAGGCACCGCAGCAGACCAAAATCTACCAATTCCCAATTCCCCAAACCGCCCAACCTAAACCGCAGGTCAAACTCGAACTCGTCCTCGATCAAGAAACCTTCGTCACCCAACTCGGTCGCCCCTTAATCATTTCCGGCAAAATCGACATTCCCCAACACCCGCAACCAAGCAGAAAAACAGCAACTCTCATCCCCGAATCCGAAGCGCTAGAACTCAAACAACTCATCGGTTCAGCACAACTGCAAATTTACCTGCGCGACCCCCAAACCTCAAAAATTCTCGCAGAAATCCAGCAGCCGATGCCAGAACAAGTTCCCCCCTGCATCTTTGCCTGCGTCACCTACATCCCAACCGAGTGCAAAAGCCGCCTAATTTTAGGAGAAGCAATTCTCAGCAGCGGCGGCGTCACCCTCGCCACCAAACTATTCACAATTACAGCTCGTTTAGAGCACCTTCTACAGGAAATTAAAGACAATTTCATCGAAGAAAAGCATCAAGCTGAACCCTCCCCAACAGCATCAAAACCGTCTGGAAGCGCCAAAAATATATCCTTCCTCAAGCTAGTAGAAAAATCCTTAGACCCTCCCTCCCCCGCCGAAGTCCCAACCACTGAAGCCCTACCCCCTCTACTGGCTTCGCGTCACACCCCAAGTGCAGGCGGTTTAGAATTGCCCGCCTTCGGTAACAAACTGCCCGATAGCAGCCGATCGCAATTGCTCTCAGAAATCTCCAATTCGCCTCAAACTGCCCCAGAGTCGATCTACCCACAAACCAAACCCTCAGACATCCCAAATCCCACTCAAACAGCCGAAATCGGAGCGATCGACCAAAAACCCGAAAACATCCCCCAACCAGAAACAACAGCCCCAGAAACCCCGCCAGCACCCACCAAACAGGCATTTCAAACCTTAAACGTCGAAAGTCGATTTTGGTCGCGACTGAGTTCCCTAGCCAGCAACGGCGAATCCTCCGACTGGCTGAAAGCAACCACCCTGTCACCAACTCCAGCAGCCGCCGCAAATAGCAGCGACGAAATTGCCGTTGTGGAAGAAAGTAGCCCAACCCAGCAGCAACCCGAAACCAGCGAAACAATTTCCGATCCCCAATCCACTAGCCCGGAAGCCAGAGAATTTGTGGTTTTTGACGAACCCCCGCAACCAAAACAAGTTGCTCAAAAAACTGCAACTGTCGTAGCAGAAGTAAATCCCCCAACTCCCTACGTTTTGCCAGAAGACGAGTTAGTACCGATGCCGGTTTTGGAATTGCCGCGCGCCGAAATCATCGCGGGCCAGGCTGTAAAAGTGCAAGTGCAACTGCCGGAATTAATGCCCCGGATTTATGTAAAAGTTTGGGTGTACGATCGACAAACCTACCTGATTCTCGACGGGCCCCGCTGGATTACCGAATTTAAATCTAACGGGTTGGGAAATGTGCGAGCAAGTGTCGAGTTAGAGATTCCCTACGGCTGCATGGAAGTCGAATTTGAGGCAATCGCCGTCGAAATGCAAACTCAGCGGGAAAGCCACAAAATAAGCGTTCACCGCCAAGTTTTACCCCCAGCCGGGCCAAGTTTGCCCCTCGAAGGGTAAGCTCAAATCCCCGTGCATCCCCGTTGCTCCGCTAACATCTGCGGTTAAAAAATCCTACTTACTTCCCGCCAACTGCCGAAACTTCTTCTTAAACTTATTCTTATACACGTAGATCAATCGCTGTAAATCCTCAACTTGCAGCGACATCTCGGCAGCCAAACCCGTGCGGTTCCAAACATCTTCCTGGCACTTGCGACGGCAGAAATTCATTGGTTCCGAGTAAACTTTCCGACTAGATAAAGTCGGCTTCGGGCCGCACCAGTGAATCACCGTCCCCTGAGTACGATCGCCCGCAGGCCCGCTTTCTTCCACCGGAAACTGCTTTCTCAGCAAATCCTGGTCAAAATCCGGCACCAACAACTGCATATCCACATTCTGCACCCGCAGTTTGCCTTCTTGAGCGGCGCGGAAGACCATCAGGTTAAAAAAGCCCATGTCTCCATACTTAAATATGTCTGGATGTTCATCATTAAAATCCAGAATCTTTCTATACTCCTCTAAGCTGAAAACACCTCGTTTCCCAAAGAATGTGCCTGGACAGACATAGCGAGAGCGATAGTCTTGCCAACGAAAATCTGGAAAATACTTTTCGACTCCTGGAATGTCAAAGAAAAATTCCGTGATATCAGCATCCGAGTAATCGTAACAAGGCTGGTCAATAATAAAGTCGAAGTCTTCAAAATTAGCCAATTTGAGGACATCTCCCCAAACAATTGTATCTGCATCCATCAGGAGAAAATTTTGCCAAGGACTTTCCCAAAAGGGAATCATATGACTTTTTCCCCAACCAAAGCTTCTTTTTCTCAGAAGTGGCTCAGAGACGGTATCGTGATTAATGACGCGCACTCCGTAAACTTTTTCTAGGGGACTCACGGAAAACGTACCGTCAATCAACAGGCAGATGGGAACATCTCCCAGGAAATATCGGATGCTAGCACAGCAACCCTTTGCCAACAAATAATCTTGGTCGCAGCAAGCAATAATAACACCAAAATCTTCCATAAACCCTCACTATTTTACTAACTTGGCTAGCCACAGCGTTTCGGTTTTTTGTTCTGAAAGCAGCTCGATTTTCAAGTTTTGCATTTTAGCCAGCTTAGCACTAAACTTCTGCGATCGCCCGTAGACAAAAACATCACTAAAACCGCTAGGAATATTGGGTATAGTTGGTCTGTCAAACAACTGAGCTCGACGGCGCGCTTTCGGGTCAAGCAACACCAATTGCAGCCGCGCTTTAGGTTCTAACAAATGACTCATTGACAGTATATTTCCCAGACTGACTTCCGAGATATCACTGACAAGCAGCGGCTTTGGGGCACGATCGATCCTGCGAGCAATTTCGGGATTTTCCCTGCCCCATTCCTTAGTCCACCAAGTCTCGGCTTGAGAACTAACGGCATTCGACAGCACCCCGCCCGTTAACAGTACAACTGTCAAAAATTTCCACATTTGCCGTTTCCAGCTTGGCACGCCCAGCGCGGTAATTTTAGTCGCTAACAGGTAAGCCACAGCTATTTGCATCCCCAAATAAGTCGGAAATAGGTAGCGAGCTTTAGTTGATCGGATTCCTCCCAATATAACATCCGGCAGCACGAGTGCCAGTGCTGTCACCGCCATCACCGTCACCACAAACAGCCAAACCCGTTTCTTCGTCTCCGAACACAGAAAATAAACTGCATACCCTACAATTGTCAATAAAATTAAAGTCGCTGCCACTAAACCAATAAGATCTACGGATATCGCATTAGAAGTTAGCCCAAAATCGCAAAAAACGCGACCGATATTTCCGGCCCAATTCTTAACTAAAGATAGCATCTGAATATCTAGATTGACCCAACTTGTAGCCACCCTTGCTGCATTTTTATTTACAAATAAAGTTATCATCCAAGGCAAAAATGCTAGCAAGGACACGGCAATTGCGATCGAGTAACTCAGTAGTTTTTTATTCGACGTAAAACCTTGACTTCCTAAGATATAAATTCCGTGTCCTAACACCACTAACAGACTAAATAAATGAGTGTAAAATCCCATAATATTTGCTACTGAGTAAATGCTCCAACTCAGCTTATTTTGCAGCCGCAGTGCTCGCAGCAGAGACGCACAAGAAAGCAAAATCAGCGCCGACCACAAACTGTAGGGACGTGCTTCTTGAGCGTAAAGCACGTGCAAGGGAGAAACTGCTAGCAATCCCACGGCTATCCACGCCACTTCCGGCGATGCAAACAATTCCCGGCACAGCCAGTACAGGCAAGGAAACGTTAACAAACTCATCCAAACTGAGAAACTTCTTGTCGCAGCAGGAGAATCACCGAATAGTTTCGCCCAACACTTGACTGCCAGAAAATACAGTGGTGGCAGTTGAGGTTCTTCTATTGCCAAACTTTTAACAGTATCGCCAAAATTTTTTGTCGCATTGAGGCGCTGATATTTCATTAAATCTTTTGGTGCTACTAACTGACCGCTGCTTATTTCACGAAGGACTTCTGTGTGCGTGTATCCAGAAATCCGCAAGGAAGTAAATGCTTCATCGTACCAATAAAACTTTTTGTCGATGTTGACAAAGCGAAAGAAAAATCCTAATAGCAATAATACCAATACTAACAGCCGCAGTTCTCTTTTCATCCCAGTCAGAGATAATGTAAAAAATATAGATTGTACGCGTCAATTTAACATACCATAGAAAGAGCGAGTGCATTGCCCAATCTACAGGTTGTTCGATCGCCCTCCCATAACTTACGGCATTTACTTGTGTTCTTAGCAAATTAAAACCGTCTTGGATGCACTCCTTACTCTCCTAAACCCGGTTTTTTAACTTTAATCGCCTAAAAGGAAGTATTTGCATTCCTCAAACTCGGTTGATGCGTCCAGGACGCCCGGAGAATCAATGGATACTTTGCCAGTATCCGCTCAATAATTCGGGGCGGACTACCCACTCAGGAAGGATTTTGCGTCATTTGAGGTGCATCGTTGAGCGATTTGTCCCGGATTATTGAGCGGATATCTTTGGCAGTGGCATAAATCACAGAGAAAATGTGCTTTGAGAGCCCGAGGCTGTGCCAAAAAAATAACTGGTTGTCAAACCCAAGACAGCGAGGCCACAAAACTATAATTTCAGCTAACAGGGATTCAGTCGGCTGCTGCTGCCAGACCGCAAAAAAATTGTGTTAAAGTAGCGGGAAATTAAACCCGCCGACGGTTAGTCTCAAAAATGGCGATCGTCCTGGCAAGTCCCGGTGGCAGCGGGCATCAAAAAACCAACATTGGTCAAGCCTGAACTTTGGTTTGGATCGGGTCAATCTACCAGCCTTTAAGTCTCAGTTCCCCACTAATGGCGGGAAAATAGCCCCTGCCGGGTCGCGAGGTTTAAAGTTAGGTTAAAAAGCTTGACATTATAAGATATAAAGCTGTATAAGGGATGCGACAAGCAGCCACAATCCTACCTATAACTGTTTGTTAAGTCTGGCGTAACCGAGGACGCTGGGCAGTTGTCAGTTAGAGGCAGATTGTGGCCGAACCCGTAGAACCAGTTGTCGATCGCCCGTAGAGCAACTCAAGCAAGTCGGGCGATCGAGAGATGAAATTAGCACGTGATGGTATAATCAACTGTAATGTAATGTGGGCTTGACCTGAATTGATGCCGGGGCGGTATAAGGGGTGGGCCCCCTACGTTCAAGCAGAAGTAGACACGCCTACTGTGAATCAACAGTTATGGATAGGTTCTATTTTGGCAATTATTGTCAACAGGCAAGCAACCACAAAAAATAGCAGTTGGGAATTGCTGCTCGTCGAGTTGAATAGAGTGTGAAGGTGTGAGGAAAATGAACAGAACTTTTTGGAATTTACTGCTAGTATCCCCGGCAATTCTGGGGCTATCATCAGTCATGAGTGCCACTGCGATCGCCGCAGAAGCGACCGCAACCCCTGAAGCCAACCAACTAGCTACAGCTCAGTCCTCTGAGTCAAAAATTGCAGAAATAGTTGGAGAAATAGTTGCAGAACCAGTTGCAGCAGCCCCTGCTGCCCCAGAAAACCTGGCTTTAAACAGCAGCGTCGAACCGGCCCAAACCCCGGTTGTTAACGAAGCAGACGCTGAAAAAATCGCCTCAATCGAACCAGAAACCAGCGCAGCAGCACTGCAAACAACACTGCAAACACCAAGGAGCGACATCGGGTTAGCAGCCCCAATCGCTCCGGCCAGCGCAGCAGCGACTGAACCCCTAGCAGCGGCAGGCGCAGCCGAATCCTCGCCCCAAGCATCAGACTTGGCAGAGCAAATCAGCCAGACAGAAACCCCTGGGAAAATTGAAGTGCCAGCAGTCGCCAGCACCCCAGCTACTAAGGTAGAAATTGCTCAGACACCAGCCGCCGGAATGGGGGGGCCCATCGTCCCTGTTGCTCCCCAAGCGCTGCCGGCCCAACCGTCGGGAACCATGTCCCAGGTGACATCAGTCACTCAGCTCTCCGACGTGCGCCCGACAGATTGGGCATTCCAAGCCCTGCAATCCCTAGTCGAACGCTACAGTTGTATTGTAGGTTATCCCGACGGCACCTACCGCGGCAACCGCGCCCTGACTCGCTACGAATTTGCAGCCGGCGTCAACGCTTGCTTAGACCAGATAACCCAACTCATTGGGTCAACAGGTAACTTGGTTACCCGAGACGACTTAGCCATCTTGCAACGCCTGCAAGAAGAATTTGCAGCCGAACTCGCTACCCTGCGCGGACGAGTAGACGGCCTAGAAGCTCGCACCGCAGAACTCGAAGCCAACCAGTTTTCCACCACCACCAAATTGGCTGGAGAAGCCATTTTTGCCGTCAGCGACACCTTCGTCGGAGATGGTACCAACCTTGAGGACGACGAAACTGTCACCAACTTCGGCTACCGGGTGCGGTTGAACTTCAACACCAGCTTTACCGGTCGAGACTTGCTCAGAACCCGCTTGCAAGCAGTCAACACCGCCCGCTACGACAGAGCCACGGCTACCGGTACCAACATGGCTCGCTTGGCCTTTGACGGCGATGACGGCAGCCAATTCACACTAGACGAACTGTACTATCGTTTCCCGATGGGTAAAGCTACAGTCTTTGTCGGTCCTAAAGGACTTGACCTAGATGAAATTGCAGACCAGGCTTCTACCTTTGGTAACTCTACGAGTAGCGGTTCACTTTCTAGATTTGGAGTTCGCAACCCTGCCGTATTCCGCGGGCCACAGGGAGCAGGCGCAAGTGTGAGTTTCAACTTGGGCAGCCTCCGAGCTACCGCGGGCTATCTCGCGGGCGACGGCGATGCTCCCAACCCAGCAGACGGCAGGGGCGTTTTCGATGGTTCTTTCAGCGCTCTGGGTCAGATCGGCTTTTTTAGCAGACCGTTTGACTTGGGCTTGACTTACACCCGGAAATACAATCGGGCAGGCGATGTTAGCCTCATGGGCGGCGTCGGCAGTGCCTTGGCTAACCGACCCTTCGATCAATCACCCACCGCATCAGATAACTATGGGGTGCAAGTTAATTTCAAACCCAGCAGTCGCTTTCAGATTGGCGGTTGGTACGGTTATACGAAGGCTGAACAACTGCGGGGTGGCAACAATGACGCTACTATCCAGAATGGTGCTATAACTGTGGCCCTGGGAGATTTTGCCCGACAAGGCAACGTCCTCGGTTTTGTCTTCGGTGTACCGCCAAAAGTTACTGAGAGTGATGTCGCTAGAAATCGCAACACCTCTTATCACTTAGAGGGTTTCTATCGCTTCCAAGTCAATGACTTTATCTCAGTGACACCGGGCGTTTACGTGATTCTGAATCCTGAACACAACAACAACAACGACGATATCTGGGTCGGACTCCTCCGTACTACCTTTAGTTTCTAAGGTTCCCAGACATCTAGTTACAGCTAAAAGCGGCAGGCAACTGCCGCTTTTATTTATTGGTCATCAGGCGATTTTAGATTTTAGATTTTAGATTTTCAACAGTCATCAGTCAACAGTCAACAGTCAACAGTCATCAGTCATCAGTCATCAGTCATCAGTCATCAGTCATCAGTCATCAGTTCACCAGTTATGAATTTTGGCGGCAAATCCCGAATACGGATGTGTAGCCGTGCAGAAATGTGCTGCCGCCGACGGGGCCGATTTCGCCGTTGCAGAAAAAGCCGCTCAGGGGAATGTTTTTGAGGTATCGGCCAAACAGTCGGGAGTCAAAGTTCGATTCGCCGTAAAGCCCTTCACCGCGCCCCAGACAAGAGAACATCAAGGCGCCGGCGCTGGATGTACCACTGTACTCGGCGGCCCGCTGATAGCGATTGAGCAGCATTTCTAGGTCTTCTGCGGAGGTGCGCGCGTCCCGCAGGTGAAATTGGATGCGCTGTCCGGGACGGACTCGATCGCCGATCGCAATTGCCCCCACTTTCGGATCTACTCCCAACAGATTGCGGATTAAAAAATCTCCCGGCTCTAATGTCAGTTTGAATTCATCGCTGACTAAGCCTACAAATAACGAGTGCTGGGCTAATTCTCGGTCTTCTTCGCTCAAAGTTTGAACTAACTCTCGCAAAGCTTCTAAGGGCGATCGCTCGATGCCCGCGCTGCCGGTATCGTCGGTTTGTTCTTCGAGTTTCAGCAAAATATTGCGTTCTCCTTCCGTCACCCGATAAGGATGCCCGATCGGCCTGCAGCCTTGAGCTACGATCGTTTCCAAAACTATATTGCCGCTCAAAGCTACCCCAACCGTCCCTTCTCGGTAAAGGTGATAGTCGCAAAACAGCGCCGCGCTCCTGCCCGCACCGTCCCCCCCGGCGAGTCCCCCTACCTTTGCCGCGCCCGGATAGGCATAATCTAGCCCTTGCAGCAAATCGTTAATTTTTGCGGAAAAGGGGTCTGCCAAGATGATGAACTGCGGTTCTTCCTGGGCCGGCACGCCCAAGAGATCCACCCAAGTATCCGGGGGACTATCTAAGTCCGGCAGTTCTTCTGCACCGACGTGAAAAGTTCTGACATTCACTCCCGGTAAGCGCGCCAGACTCAGGCTGACTGCGGGAGATCCCTCGACTTCTTCGGTGAGGCCGCCCCGGTTCGTGCCGATGACTCCCCCCCCGCCGCAGCCCAAGATCGCGGGCACTGGCAGCAGTTCTCGGAGTAAAGGCATCAGTCGAGAATACTCGCTGGCAAAGGCAGACGAGATAAATATCAGCGCTAAATCGGCCTGGCCTTCTAGGTCGCGATCGGCTTGTTCTATAACTTCTTTGAGCGCTGATTCCAAAGAGGGACGGGTTGATAAAGCGCTGACCCATTGCATTTGGTTTTGGGTGTACATAAGGCAAACTTCTCTATAAAACTATCTCTATACATTAGGCTAACCGGAACTGGCCACTGGGGGGACGCTATTCTTGGGCGATCGATTCCCCATCGATTGCCGTTCTTGTGTTAACATAAGTTAACATGAGTGTCCCATTAATCTGTTTAGTGTTAAATGCCGTATTCAGCTAAATCTTAAAAGATAAAGCTCAATACAGTTTGACACACCAACCTCGTGTAATGTTTTCATCAAAAGTAAGGTCAGCTCGACCTACATTGATGCCTGTGGACTCTTCCCCCGCCCACGGGGTAGAGTAAAGCAGGAAGTAGAGACGGCGGCTGCGATCGCAGTTATGGATGGTTTCTCTCTGGGCTGCTGCAACAGCAGCGCATCTCAAGCTATTATTAGCTGGGGTCGCCAGACCGAAACAGCAAATCCCACCCAAACTAACATCCAAAAAGAAAACCTTTCTTACTTAATAAGGTCAACGATCCAGGTCTAAAGACACGCTCGCTTCGAGCCTAAGACTTAAACCACAGTTGACCCGCCGTATACTTTAGAAGTCTACGTTTTTTGAGTTATGACACCAAGCGGCTGCTTAGCTACTCCCTTGCTCTGTCGTTAACGGTTAAACATCTTTATTTGGGTTAAGGACGTGCCGTTAGCCGAACAAGCTCACTAAACAAAGGCGCGTGCTAACATTACCTAGAAATAGGTCGGGGACCACCATATTCTCCTACACATTCATACCAACAAGCTTTATGACAACAACACCCGCAGGCAACATCCAAGAGAAAATTGAAGAAGAACTAGAAAGCGCTCGTACCGTCTGTGACCTCAAGGGCGCAACTTCCGGGGAATGCGCGGCGGCGTGGGACGCAGTTGAAGAACTGCAAGCAGAAGCTTCCCACCAAAAGCAAGTCAAACCTAAGAATTCCTTTGAAAAATTTTGCGACGACAATCCTGACGCTGCTGAGTGCCGCATCTACGAGGAATAAACGAGCCATTTAGCTATATGCCTTCCCTCCCGCGCCGAAATCTAACTTTTGGCGCGGGAGAATTTTATTTTAGGGGTTGAGCCTTGAAATAATGGCGAGATTGGCCCTCTATCCCAATACGGTTCAAATCCGCCAGCTTCCCCCTCGCCTCCCTTGGGGGACAATAATTTGCTCTTGCATCCCCCAAGGGAGGCGAGGATGGGAAGGAGATATCTGAGGAATAAACAGTTTTAACTTAAGGGTATTGCCGTCTATCGTGTCTCAAGTACCCTTCAAAGCGCGCCAAGTACCTTAGAAAAGGTAGCAGTAACTAAAACATTAAGACCGTGTTCTGGTTGCTGATTTTTTAGCATTTTTGTAGTAAAATTTGTGACAAATAAGTGAGTATATTTTCCCAAAGATGTTGAGTCTTTTATTGGCAGCCACCGGGCCTTGGTTTCAACCGCTAGTCTGGATGGATTACCGGTTGTCTGTGTTATTAACAATTTCGATCCCGCTGGTAGTGCTGATTTGGGCTGTTGTGGCAAAAGCTGAGGCGATCGTCCGTTTGTCGATTATTTATTGGCGGGTGGCGAGTTTGCTGGCAATTACACTTTACCTGATGATGGCTGCGCTGCCTGTGAGCTTTGTATCGTCGGTGATTGGGAGGGCTTTAATTCCTGCTAGTCTCTGGTTTTGGGAGGATTTAAACGAAGAAATTGCCGATCGACCGCAGTCGCCCCTGAAACTGGCTTTTACAGCTTGGCGGTGGGCGATTACTGTTTACAGCGGTTTGGGCGCTCTAGCTCAACTTCCCTTCTTAAGCTGTGCTTTTAAATCTCAAATTCAAGTCATTGATGAACCTTTTTGCCGCGTTTGGTTAGACCCACCTTGGCTCTACAAACAAATGTTTCACCCTGCGGCAAACCCTCAATTTTTGGGATTGTTGGGTCTGATAGGTTTAGCAATTTATGTAATTTACTTGTCATATTTTGTGCTAATTAGACTAGGAAAACAGGGGAGATCAGCAACCGGAAATTAAGTTGATTTTAAGTAAGTATTTGCCTTCTAAATTGCCGCTAAAGTCTTCAACAAAAAGCTCAAAAATTCCAACTCACAAAAGCCGTGGCGCATCTATGAAAGAATCAAAATAACAGCATGGTGGCTGACGTAACTCGCCCACAAACGGATACTTGCGAACGACTCCTGTCGTGGAGATATAAAAATTTTAGACTCAGGTACAAACTCCCAGATTCATCTGTGGATAAAATCTAAAATCTAAAATCTAAAATCTAAAATCGACTGACAGCAATGTTATTGGTAAAGACTGTGATGGATAGCAAACAAGCCTACTTACAGTGCTTAGAAAGGCTAATTTGGGCGCTCGATCGCCTGGAAGCAAAAGTCGAACCAAGTGAAGTCGCTCGGATTGCCGAACTGATTGTTCAGCCGATGATGGGGCCCTGGCGGTTTTTTCACACTCCGGAACATATTTTTGATGTGGGCGGAAAGGAAGACGCGATCGAGGTTTTGGCAGCTTTATTTCACGATACCGTCTACGTGCAAGTCGATCGCAGCATAAATTTTAACGTCAGCTACTACATCACTCCTGTTGCAAAAGAGGTTAACAAACAACTACAAATTCGGGATAAATCTGAACTGTCTGCCGATGCTACCTTCGAGATGGTAATGCTGGTATTCAATTTTGAACCGGGCGAAGTCCTCAATCCTTTCGCTGGACAAAACGAATTTCTCAGCGCTGTCGTAGCAGCAAAAGCTCTAGAACCATTTCTCACACGCGAGCAATTGCTTCAAATTGCAGGCTGCATTGAAGCAACAATTCCGTTTCGCGCCGCCGATGCAGGAGTAACGGTAAGCCAGCGCCTTTATGACCGCTTGCAAGCAATAAATAGCCTGTTTAACCTCAGTTTGACTGACGGGGAAATGCGGGAAACGGTGAAGAAAGCTGTGCGAATCTCTAACCGGGATGTGATGAGTTTTGCTCACCATAGTTCAGCCCATTTTTTGGCAAATACCTGGAATTTACTGCCGGAAACCAATCACAATCTCATCTGCTGCGGTTTTTACACGGTTCGCGACTACCGAGTTGCTTTGCTCAAGATGGAAGGTTTTCTGAATTATCTTAAGCCAGAAATAATTTTCCGACAGTTTGAGGGATATCCAGACGATCGCACCTATCAGCGCTGGGAAGCTACTGCTAAGTACAATATCGAAATTGCGAAGCTTTATTTGGGGTGCAAACTGTCTGCCCTAGCCCTACTAGAAGCTCTTTCTTCGGATTTGGGGATTGAGGTTTCTCTGGCGATGATGATGGGAGGAATCCCGGCTCAAGCTCCTAACTGCGTGCGTTTGGAAAGCTTTTTTCCCGAAATAGAGAAACCTTATAAACCTAAAATTAGTTTAGAAGCGCAAGTATTGAATTTATTAGAAAATGGGCGGGCTAAAAGCACTTCTAATAACGATTTGGAGAGTTCGCCCCTGACAACGTTTGTGGTAAAAATTGTTGGCTTTGACGAAATGCGCTATCAGTGCGATCGAGCTAAGGAATTTTTTCGAGAAAATCTCAACGCCGACGACTTTATTTCCCACTTTAACCCGATAGTTACAGAAATTGTCATTGATTCAATTCTCAAGTTGTTTGACAGCCGGAAATCTACTATCTACCGATTCTACGATATCACTTCTAAGTTAAAGTCCCAACCCCAGAGCTATTTTCCCGATCGGCCTTTTCGCTCAAATGGTTAACTAGCTTTAAATAAAGTATTTTTGCCTCCTCTATAGAAAAGACCCTTACTCAGCTGATCAACAGTGGAGCGATTACACTGTGACAGGATTGATTGCCTCGCTTTCTCAGCCGGAAATCAGCCTATCCATCCCGGCACTAACAGCCGTACCGGTAAGTAGGTAGGCGGGATTAAACCGAATAATGTAACACTATGTAAACAGGTTTAAGTCAGCCAGTAGAGAGCCTTTGGAGACTTTGACCTTGTTTCATAGGGGCGTTTTTTGGCGGCGACTTACTTATGGTGTGGGGCTGGTGGCAAAGATGTTACAAGTTGATAAACAATGGAAATTCGCTGCTGTTTGCCTTTGACAATTATTTTATACAAAACGGATTTGATAGCTGCCTGTCACTCATCTGAGCTACCCCAGATAAGCGTCACTATAAAAAGCGACTGTTAAAGCACTTCCCCCCACAGCTACAACTGGGGAATAGCAAGTTCCAACGACTTGCAAACCACTAATCCCCAATCAAACCATGCAAACCACAAATTCAATTTACGCTCAATTGCCTCTTTGCTCTTCACTGCCCACACTGAAACGAAATAATAGCACCACTGCCAATCAAAACGTGCGCTATCTCCAACAATCCTTAGTTAAAAACGGATATCCCGTCGCAACTGATGGATTCTTCGGCCCAAAAACCGAACAAGCAGTCATCAAATTTCAAAAGGACAATAAGATTGCTGTTGATGGCATTGTCGGCCCTCAAACTTGGAGTCTCTTAGGTGCTTGTTATACAGGTGAACCCGGATGTTAAATCCAAGTTAACTAATCCTAGGCGCACGGGTAGCAAGAAACTGGTTTTTTTCACAGCAATACTTCCTTTACGCCCCCAGAAACGCTAAAAAATCTGGTGGTTGAGCGAAGCCGAAACCTCGTTTATGCCCGTCAAAAGTGCATCCAGGACTATTAATTAACATCTTTTCCCCGCTGCCCTGATTTTAAACAACTTGCAAACAACCAATGGAGAATCAAACCATGCAAACCACAAACGCAATTCGCACTGAATTACCTTCCTGCCGTTATTTTCCCCTACTAAAACGCAACGATGGCGTCACCCAAAATGAGGACGTTCGCTACCTTCAGCGACTCTTGAACGCCAGCGGATTTTCTGTAAATACTGATGGAGGATTCGGCCCAAAAACCCAACAAGCCGTTATCAATTTTCAAAACAAACAACAAATCGTTGCTGATGGCATTGTCGGCCCTAAAACATGGAATAAATTGGGTGTTTGTACAAATATATTTTAAAGTTTGTGCAACCATCTGTTAAAGAGAGTAGGGCGTGCAGTGTGCGCCCTATTTTTCCGTCGAAGTTTCCACCCCAGACCACCCCTCCGGCGCTCCGTACATTCGATACTTGCGAGAGCGTTTGAAATACAGCATTGCTACCCGATCGTCGGGATTGATTTGTAAAATATTCTGAAATACTTTTTGGGCGGCAACAAATTTTTGCTCGTAGTAAAAATTGAGAGCTTCTTGAAAAACTTCTGCAGTTTGCTGCTTGAGTACAATGCTTTGCTCTGTTTCTGTATCGTAAATTTCAAATACCGACACAGCATTTGTCTTTCCTTTCACAGTTACTCGATCGACAAATCTGTACTTATATTTTTCTGGATCGTCTAGGCGATCGATAATTGCACCGCTCACTAGAATGCCCGATCCGTAAACCTTAGTCAATCCTTCCAAACGAGACGCGAGATTGACGGCATCAGCAATCACCGTACTTTCCATCCGTTCTCGTTCGCCAATTGTACCCAACATCAAATTGCCCGCGTGCAAACCGACGCCGATCGCGATCGGAAACAAGCCATTTTTTTCTCGCTGCTGGTTGTAGATATTCACTTCTTTCTGCATATCAATTGCTGCTCGTACACCATCATCAGGAGAGGTAGGAAACAGTGCCATGACTGCATCACCAATGTATTTGTCAATAAACCCGTTGTTTTTCCTGATTGCAGGGCTAACCTTTCCCAAATAAGTATTAATAAATGCAAAATTTTCAGGTGGTGTCATCTGTTCTGAAAGCGCCGTAAACGAGCGAATATCAGCAAACAGAACTGTCATATCTCTTTCCTGATTTTCGCCTAGTTTTACTTCAATAATACTCGGCTTTTCCAGCAAGTTTAGAAAATCGTGTGGCACAAACCTGCCGTAGGCTGCATTCAGTTTTGCTAGGCGAATTTGCGTATTAATCCTCGCCAACAATTCCTTTTTGATAAAAGGTTTAGTTACATAATCATTTGCTTCTAAGTTAAAAGCTTCTACCAAGTCGGTAGTTAGATTTTTTGCCGTCAGCATCAGAATTGGCATTTCTAATGGCGAGTATTTTTTGCGGACTTCTCGACACACTTCATAACCAGTCATCTGTGGCATCATTACATCGAGTAAAATTAAGTCCGGCTTAAATCCTGATTCAATCAGATTTACAGCTTCTAAGCCGTTGCTCGCTTGAGTTATTTCGTAGTTTTCTATAGAAAGACTGTTAATGATCACCTGAATATTAATGGGTTCATCATCGACTACCAAAACTTTTATTTTTTCAGTTTCTAGTAAGTCGCTATTGTCTGAGATCTGAGAATTTATTAGAGATGATTTGCGGCCCAATTCAGGAGTGATAAAAATGGGAGAATTATCGCTTAAAAGCGGCTGCAGGCTGCTAACATCCGGTTGACTCTCAGATAGGGGCAAAGTAAATATGAATTGGGAACCGACGCCTACAGTTGAAGATACCCAAATTTTACCTCCGTGCAATTCCACTAATTGTTGGGCAACCGTTAACCCTAAACCAGTGCCACCATATTCTCTAGCAGTGGAACCGTCAGCTTGTTCAAAGGATTCAAAAATTCGCTCTAATTTATCTTCGGGGATGCCAATACCGGTGTCGGATACAGTAATTGCTAATTGGGAATTAAGGGGTGATTGTGCCTTGCCCGTTACCAATTCTGCTGAAATTTCTACTCTGCCACTTTCGGTAAATTTAATCGCATTGCCGATTAAGTTGTAAAGTATTTGCTGCAACCGATTCTCGTCTGCTGCTATTGGCGGCAATTCAGGAGCGACTGAGTTAATCAACTGCAAGTTTTTTTTGCCTACTAATGGCTGAGACAAAGTGAGAATTACAGAGACGATTTCTCGAAGGCCGATGGACTTAATTTGCAGTTCGAGCTTTTTGTGTTTGAGCTGAGAAAAATCGAGAAGATCGTTAATTAAAGAAGACAATCTTTTCCCCGAAGATGTAATCAAAGCTAAGTTAAAATTTGTTGCGTCTGGCAGTTGTCCGGTAGCACCGTCTATTAAAGATTCTGCAATCCCAATAATTCCGTTGAGGGGAGTGCGGAGTTCGTGGGAAGTATTGGCTAAAAATTCGTCTTTCATTTTGTCGAGTCGCTGCAATTCGATATTTTTAGTTTCTAAGGCAGTAAAAGATGCTTGCAGTTGTGCTGCCATGCTGTTAAAAGCAGCGGCAAGTACGCCCAACTCGTCGGAGCGCTCGAGCTTTACAGTTTGGTCAAATTGTCCTTCAGATAAAGCTATTGCTGCATTTTTTAATTTTATAAGAGGTTTGATAATCCAGCGAGAAGTGAGAAGTCCTAACACAGTTGCCATGCCCAAAGCTGCCAAGCATAGCAAAACTGTAGTTCGGTTGCCGGCATGAATTTGTTCCATAAAGTCGGCTTCTGGAACGACGACTACAATCAGCAAATCTAAACCCTTGTCGTCTTGGAACGGCAGGACTTTTAAAAATTTTTTCTGGTCGTTTATCTCAACATTTATTTGCTGCGCTTTTGTAATTTGGTGGAAGTTTTGAAAGTGAGTTTCTAAATATTTAGCTGTAGTTTGCGTTACTGCATCGCTGCTTTCTGTAACTTTAAACAGTTCTTTTTGACCGTTTTGGCTGCGGAAAGGTTTTTCGAGTGTGGAAGTTGCCAGCAGCGTGCCGTTTCTTTCGATAATAAATGTTTGACCAGATTTACCTATTTTGAGGTTGTTTAAAAATTGACCGATACTGTCGAGACGTAACGCAGCAATTAATACTCCTTCTAGCTGTTTCTGGCTGTTGTAAACCGGTTGCAGGGCGCTGAGAATCAAGGTGGGTTCTAGGAATGATATATAGACTGAACTCCAAGTTGGTTTGGCTTCTAGAGCCGCATAGGCGTAGGAAGGGTGCTGCCGGATGTCGAAGTTTTTAACGGAGGCGGCTACTGTAGTGCGATCGCCCGTATCATTAGTATTGTAAGAATAAAAATCAAAATTTGTCGATGGGCCCGATGCGTTAATCAATAAAGTGCCGTTAGACATCTTTTCGCCAGTGCGATATTCTCCATCTTGATTAGCGATCGACGTAAAATTGATATAAGGATATAATTGCACTTGTCGCCACAGATACTTTTCCCAAGCGGACAAGTCTTTCATGTTTACAAAACCCAGTTTCACCGCATCCAGCTTGCTTTGATTGATTTGGTGCGGAGTTTGCAGATAAGTTCTCAAATTTTGCTCAATGCGATTGCTCACCTCCCCCATCAATTGACCCGCCAGGTCATTCACTGCTCTTTGAGAGTTCCTAAATGATAAATATCCTACAATACCCACCGCTGCAAATACTTGCAAGACAAACGGAACTATGAGTACGGTTTGCAGCGTTGCTTTTCTTGAAAGTTTTGCCACTAAGTGCTTGAGAGAAGGAGTGGACATAACATTAGTTTAGGTTGAAAAACCCAGTTAATACTTGGAGCGAGTTCTTACCGCTGGTAAGTATTATAAACCATTTTGTACTTAAACACAACTTACACAAGGAAGAGCCGATCTCGGTTCTACAATCTTTCATCTTATACCAAATTATTAAAAGTCAAAGCGAACCGTAGAGACACGGGATTTCCGTGTGCTACTCTCCGCGCCAGACAAGGCATTTCCCTGTCCCTACCGATGTTCACATACAATATATCTGATCACTACTTTTCATCCAAAGCTTCTATCCCCCACTATCCTTCAGGCACTCCAGACATTCCATTCTTTAGAGAGCGCTGAGAGTAAATTGCTGCTAACTTATCTTGAGGCTTTCTTTCGCAAATCTTATTGAATAATTTTTGCGTCTCAGTAAAATTTTTCTCGAAATAAAGCTCCAGACATTTTTGAAATTCAGCAGCATTTGCCTGTTTTAGTTGAATGCTTTGTTCTGTTTCTGCATCATACAGAATATTCCAGGTTGATGAATTAAACCGCGCTCTCACGGGGTTTATTTACAGTTCTCCCATCTGGTACTGATTCTGTTGATCGAAACCCGGTTTCTCCGTACTAAATCTACATGGAATATGCTGTAAAATATTGAACAAGTAGGTTTTGCCGACGGGAAATATTGCAGATGTTTTTTACAAAATTTATATGATTTGTGCTTACTTCCTGCAGTTAAAAAAGGTCTAATTAAAAATAAAAATTTAGCGGGCTGTCCCTGAAATTAGCCACAAAATTAAGCTATATTATAGCAGATTTCAGGAAAGTGAGATTTGCTATGGCTGACTCTATTGCTCGTCGCTTGGAACAATACACGGTAAAACGATCGCACGAAGTTTTAATCGTTAAGGCCGAAATTGACGGCGAATTCGATGAAATTGCTATTTTTAAAGGCTTTTCTAGCTCCCTGACGCGATCGACCGCTTTCGATCCAGAGGTTCCTGTTTTGCCGGAGGAAGCAAAAATTGTCAGTGTCGATCGCGTGGAGAGTCCCTACAATCCAAATAACCCCCGCTATCTTCAGCAGGGGTTATCTTGGGAAACAATGCAATCTCTATTGTCCGAGGCGGGAGTTTAGCGAAACATTAGGGACACAACGCGAGAAAAACAGTAGGGACACAACATTGTTGTGTCCCTACTACAAAAGCACTATGTCCTTAACCTTAGAGCTAGAGCGTGCCGCCGGCAGCTTGGAAACGAGCTCTCGCGCGTTTGATTGCTTGCTTAGCTTGAATTTGCTCTTGCAAAGTGCCGGTAGTAGCCTTTTGCAAACGAGCTTCTGCTTCGGTGTAAGCAGTACGAGCAGCTTCTTTATCAATGGTTTCGCCTTTTTCAGCGCCGTTGACAAGAATAGTAACTTTGTTTTCTTGGATTTCTGCAAAGCCACCCATCAGAGCAATAGATACCCATTCCTTGCCCGGACGGACGCGCATCACTCCGGTATCCAAAGCTGTCAACATTGGAGCGTGACCGCTTAAAATACCCAGTTGGCCTGTGGTGCTCGGCAGAATTACTTCTTCAGCATTAGAATCCCAAACAGTTTTGTCTGGGGCCACTACGCGCACAGTTAATGTCATAAATTGTCCTTAGTCATTAGTCATTAGTCATTAGTCAGCCGTCAGCAGTCATTAGTAATTAGTCATTAGTCAGCCGTCGGCCATCATCAGTCACTTAGTTGTTAACTGTTAACTGTTAATAGTTAACAACTAATGACCAATGACTAATGACTGCTGACTACTGACTAATGACTAAAATTACTTGGCGTCAGCTTTCATTTTTTCAGCTTTGGCGATCGCTTCGTTGATATCGCCCACCAAATAGAAAGCTTGTTCAGGTAATTCATCAAGTTCGCCAGCCAAAATCATCTGGAAGCCCTTAATGGTGTCTGCCAGCTTGACGTACTTGCCGGGGGAACCTGTGAATACTTCAGCCACAAAGAACGGTTGAGACAAGAACCGTTCAATTTTGCGAGCGCGAGAAACTGTCAAGCGGTCATCTTCCGATAGCTCGTCCAAGCCCAAAATTGCAATAATGTCTTGCAATTCCTTATAGCGTTGCAGAGTAGACTGCACCTGACGAGCAACACCATAGTGTTCTTCGCCGACAACGCTAACTTGCAACATCGTAGACGTAGAATCCAACGGGTCAACCGCAGGATAAATCCCCTTCGCAGCCAAACCGCGAGACAACACAGTTGTAGCGTCCAAGTGAGCAAAAGTCGTAGCCGGTGCGGGGTCAGTCAAGTCATCCGCAGGTACGTACACAGCTTGAACCGAAGTAATAGAACCTTCGGTAGTCGAAGTAATCCGTTCTTGCAAGTCGCCCATGTCTGTACCGAGAGTCGGCTGATATCCCACAGCCGAAGGCATCCGACCCAACAGAGCCGATACCTCAGAGCCCGCTTGCACGAACCGGAAGATATTGTCAATGAACAGCAGCACGTCTTGCTTGCTGACATCACGGAAGTATTCGGCCATCGCCAGAGCCGACAGGCCCACGCGCATCCGAGCACCAGGCGGCTCGTTCATTTGACCGTAAACCAGAGCAATTTTTGATTTGCTGCGGTCTTCTTCGTTAATAACCCCCGACTCGATCATTTCTTTGTAGAGGTCATTACCTTCGCGGGTGCGCTCGCCCACACCACCGAACACGGACACGCCGCCGTGAGCCTTGGCGATGTTGTTCACGAGTTCCATCATAATCACCGTTTTGCCGACGCCTGCGCCGCCGAACAAACCGATTTTGCCGCCGCGACGGTAGGGGGCCAGCAGGTCAATCACCTTGATCCCAGTTTCAAACACCGAAGGCTTGGTTTCCAGTTCGGTGAAAGCCGGCGGGTTGCGGTGGATGGGCATACTTTCGGAAGTATTGACCGGGCCGAGGTTGTCTACGGGTTGGCCGATGACGTTAAAAATCCGGCCGAGAGTTGGGATTCCGACGGGAACTTGGATCGATGCCCCGGTATCTACTACTTCCATGCCACGCACCAAGCCGTCGGTGGTACTCATGGAAACTGCACGCACTTGGCTGTCTCCGAGCAGTTGCTGAACTTCGCAGGTAACGGCAATGTCTTGACCTGCTTCGTTTTTGCCGGAAATCGTGAGAGCGTTATAGATTTGGGGCAGTTTGCCGCCTGGGAATTTTACGTCTACAACCGGCCCAATGATTTGGGTGATGTAGCCTACGTTCGTTTTTGTTGCGGTGGATACCATGAATAGTGCCTTTGTTAGGATGCTATTTTTCCCGTTATGGAAAAAGTCTTAACATTTAGAAATGCTATTCCTCAGATTACCACTGAACAGACGCACTATTTAGATTTGTATGGGGCTCGTTAAGAGTCATTTTTATGATTCCTGCCCTCGCTTTTTTTTTCTGCGAGTCGCAGCCAAAGCCCCGATACCCAGCATAGTCCCGAATACTGTGACAGGTTCAGGGACTGGTTCGGGGGCTAACTCAGCCGACACGGTGAAGTCTTTGAAGTCAAGCTCGGTTCCTTTTTTGGCATCGTCGAAGGAGATTCTTGTTGTGCCCTTAGCCAGTTGCTCCTTTGTGAGCGATGAAAATTGCTCTGGGCCTTTACCGCCGTTGATGTTTGCAAATGAGTCGCTGGAGTTGTAGTCGAGCTTAAAGTCACCAAACACAGCAAGCTGACATCCCGCCACCAGACATTCATCTCTTCGGAACTGAGTGCCGGGGGCAAACCATTGGGGGCTGTTCATGAAGGTACTCGACGAGACGTATTGCTCGAAAGGCTTGCCGCTCCCCGTGTCACTCCACAGCAGCAGGGCATAAATTTTATCCTGCAAAAATGTGAAGGTTTGGGTGATGGAGCCGTTTTCGGAGGTGACTGCGTTGCCGAAGGTTCCT
This sequence comes from Microcoleus sp. Pol8_D6, assembly GCF_036700965.1. Classification (NCBI taxonomy): domain Bacteria; kingdom Bacillati; phylum Cyanobacteriota; class Cyanophyceae; order Oscillatoriales; family Microcoleaceae; genus Microcoleus; species Microcoleus sp. Pol8_D6. The sequence goes on from NZ_JAUBPW010000022.1 coordinate 79,438, forward strand.
TCCCAGTTGTTGGCAGAGCCGTTATCTGAAGCTTTAGTCTCGTAAAACAGTCTAGCGATGTTGGTGTAGCCATTGTTTTCTGGCTCAGCTTGGGCAACCCACAAGCTTGACTGGTAAGGGCTGACAGACTTGTTGAATCTAAAGTTGATCTTTGTATCTTGCTCGAACTGGATGCCGCCAGTGCCAAACATGAAAGCTCGGACGGGCGGGCAGATGCCGAGCAACATTGTGGTTGCCAAGCTGGCGACTGTAAAAGATGTTTTTTTGACTAGCGTTAAGGTAGTCATAACCCTGATTCCTCCAGTATTGTTAGGTAGTAAGGCGGAAAATGCCCTAAATGCCATGTTGCGGTGACGCGAATAGACGATCGCGAGCCTGCTATATTTAGGGCGATCGTCAAACATAAAGAAGAGGCTCCACACCAGTGAATCTACATACAGATATCACTTAAGGGTGTTTTAGAGTAAATGAGTGCTTCTTCTAAGAGTTTTCACTGACACCAGATTGCCATAGTTTAATCTGTCAGAGCAAGATTTTCATCCTGCCTAGACTTCCAAACTACTACATTTACTTCGTTTCGGTAACGGTCTAAAGTTGAGTGCAGGACTTGCAAATATTGGCTTTCATCAAAAATACATAAAATTTTTAATCGAGCTTTATGAAGTTTTGGTAAAGTTCATCTATAAAATATAAAGTTTTTGAGAGAAAGTCGGCTGTTCGGTTCGTTGCTCCTGAAAGCGCGCTGCAAGATGCTCGGCCGATGCAGAAAGAAGCGGGGGGAGACCTCGAGTAGGGATTTGAGCGAGTTTTTTGCCACTCTAAGCAAGCGGGAGAACAGACATCGATACTTACGTACTTTTGACTAATATTCCGAGCTTTTTAAACCCATAAACCTCGCGTTCGCTGCTATATTTTCACCCACAGTCCCGGACGCTTTAACCCGGTTTTTTAAGGTAATTGGGTCAGGGAAGCAGTGAAAGTCAAAAAAAGAAACCAAGTCTCATTTCCCGCGCCTGATTCCTAGTAAAAAAACTGTTTTTTACGTAAAGCATAGTAATTAAAAACATACATTGCATTTTTTTAGTCCTAATTATTCGATCGGCAAAAATATGCTGCTCCTATTGACATGAGAAATTTTGAGGAGTAAAAATAGTAGAAATAAATACGATCGCACTTTAAACACAATCTTCAGGGTAAGATAATCTCAATCAAGCTTTACAAAAGGAGTTGAGAAAAGTCATCATATAATCAGGGTCAACACATCTCAATTAATTTGACAAAAGCGTGAATTTGTGCATTATTAAATAACTAAAAAAACCTTCTTAAAATTCTTAATTTTCACCCGAATTGAGCAGATTAAATCAGAAACTTAAGATTTGCTGTTAGCTCCTGAAAAATTTTATCCCCTTTTTTGCCTAAAAATAATTGATGAGATGAAGACTAGGCAGTAACTATATGTAGCACTTTTTGCTGGTCATTGCGGTCATAAGATTGTTTCATTGTTTTGCCATCAATGGCAATCACTTCTAGTTATACCAATTTACTATGAAGCTGCATTTAATATAACGCTAAGGATATAGTTCCAACCAAAAAGACCTCCGCCTCATTTAGTGTATCTTCATAGTGAATTGGTATTAGACTTCCCCGACTATCGCATTTACCCAACTCAAAAAACATTTTTGAAAATGCGGCGGTTCAATTCGGGCAAATAAGGAGACTAAACTTGTCATGAGATGATACATTGGGTAATTCTATTCTAGAAACCTTTTCAACCATTCATATTTGGCATTACCATAGGCTTATATTCCTGCCCATCCGTCGACACCGCTGATGACAGCTAAAACCGCAATCGATCTAATATCTTTGAGCAAATGTTATTTACTTCTTTCTATTCTTGGGTTCTTCAAATTGGCAAAATGTTCTAAAAAACTGGCATTTAAAATATTCAGGTAAGCCAATGAATCTATTTGTTTTTGGTGGGAATTTACAGCTTTACTAAAACCTCTGGCCATTGATAGCACCAATAAACTACAATAAAATACATTAAAATTTAGTCGGATATAATTGTAACATATGTTGGGTTAAAGTTAAGATGCGTTTACCCTGCGGAGGGGGGTAGGATAGTCTTTTTTCAGGAATTTAAGGATGACGGCTTAGTTGTCCTGTTGGCGGATGCCTCGATAAACGGTGGAGTTGATACTTTCGTAGATTTGAGTGAGAATCTCGTAGCCGTTAATCTCGATCATTTTCAGGTTTCAATGATAGAAGAAAATGTTATTAAAGATAGTTAGCAATCATGATGGGCGAGCGCACTGATCTATTATACTAGCTGAGGATGCTTTGATACCCATGCTAAATGTGAAATTTTCACATTAATATACTGGCGCACATCATCTATCACAGATTACCTGATGGCAATAGCAGGTAACTTTCATTACCTGCTAATTTACAACGAGAAAAACAAGAGTTTTCTCATCCTTATTGCTGGAGTATTTTCACGGTGAGATTTTTTTTGTAAGTCCCATAGTTTAAGTAGCAAATCTGTTCATTGAACAATCATCTCTAACCCGCAGATGCTCTATCTAGGGTTGACTTGTCTCGGGTTTGGTGCCGCAGTTCCGTAATTGACTCGACAGCCGATATTGAACAAACTCGAACTGCACTCAAGAGGGACAATCTGCTGATCGAGGAGGGCGCTGCAACTGACATACTCGTCATTATTAGTATCTCTTACCATACATTCGATCGGGTTAGCTCCCGATCGCGCCGACCAACTCTTCATACCTACGACTGCAATCATATGCTGCCAGTAGAAAGCAAATAGCAAAACTCCCAAAAGTACAGCAACGGCTAATCCTGCTTTCAACTTCCAACTATTTAGGACGTTTCCCAAACTATTTTTCACGTTTTCCACTCCAGAAATGGAGCTTTCGGTAGTTATTTCTGGAGTTGTCAAGTTTGTTTGTGTTTGTTCTGCTGGAATTTCAGACATAATGTATCTCCTATGATTGCTGGGATTTGGCTAAGCGGGCAGTTGCGATCGCTATTGCAAACTTTATCAAATTTTAGCAAAACTAGCCAGTACCGACAACCGATGCGGGCAGCACCGCCGGGGAAGTAGGTATACTGACCAAGTGCGACCGCAATTTCTATGCCTTTTGAGGTATTGCCCAATTCACGAGGGGCTATTTTCCACCTAGGGAAATAGAATGGTTGGCGATGTTCTCGGAAAACGGCTCAAGTGAATCAGCTTTTTTACGAACCGCAGAGGGCGCAGAGAAAGAAAAAAGAAAGATATATTGACTTTCACCAATCATTTATGGTCTCGATAGCAGTTCTAATAACTCCGATTCCGAAAGTAGTTTTATCCCCAAAGATTGAGCTTTTTCCAACTTAGAACCCGCATCTTCTCCCACAACCACATAATCAGTTTTAGCACTCACAGAACTTGTGACTTTACCTCCTGCTTTTTGAATCAAATCTTTAGCTTCATCTCTTTTAAAAGTGGGCAAAGTTCCCGTCAGCACAAAAGTTTTGCCTGCAAGTTGTAAATTGGTGCTGGCTAAATTGGAATTTTTCACTTCTGACTGCAATTGCAAGCCGGCAGTTTTCAACCGTGCAATTAAAATTTGATTAGCCGGCACTCGAAACCACTGATAAACAGCTTGAGCAATTTCCGGCCCGATGCCGTAAACCCCCTCAATCGATGCCGCCGATACCCCTGCTAACTCTTCCACATTTGCAAACCTTTCTGTTAGCAATTGAGCATTCACGCTGCCGACGTGGCGGATGCCCAAGCCGTAAAGTACGCGCGAATAAGGTTTATTTTTCGATTGGGTGATCGCACTTACCAACTTTTCTGCTAACTTCTTGCCCATCCGTTCCAAACTCATTAATCTTTCCGCTGTCAAATCGTACAAATCCGCCGCAGAATGCACCAGATTGCTATCAACCATCTGCTGCACCAACTTTTCGCCAACACCGTTAATATCCAGAGCATCCCGGCTGCAAAAATGAATCAGCGAACCCCTCAAAATTGCTGGACAAGATGTATTGATGCAGCGAGTAACGGCCTCCCCCTTTTCCCGAACCACAGACTGTTCGCATTCGGGACAGCAATTAGGCATTTGGAAAATTTGAGCATTTTGGGGACGCAGTTCTGGCAAAACGCGCACAACTTCTGGTATAATTTCCCCAGCTTTTCTGACAATTACAGTATCGCCAATATGGAGATTTAGGTCGGAAAGTCGATCGCTATTATGGAGAGAAGCCCGCGAAACCGTCGTCCCCGCCAACTGCACCGGTTTGAGTTCCGCTACAGGAGTCAGAGCCCCGGTTCTGCCTACTTGCACCGTGACAGCTTCTACTATTGTAGGCACTTCTGCCGCGGGATACTTCAGGGCGATCGCCCAACGCGGAAACCTCTGAGTAAAACCCAATTGTTTTTGCAGCCAAACCGAATTAATCTTAACAACAACCCCATCAGTCATGTAAGGCAAATTCCGCCGTTCAGTATCCCAATATTGGTAATACTCCCGAACCTCATCCAAAGAATAGCAAATTTTGCGATAGGGATTAACCTTAAACCCCATTTTTCGCAACAATTCCAACGAATCCCACTGCGTGTTACCCTCGTTACCCCGCTCTAAATGCAGAGTATAAGCAAAGAAATCCAACCTGCGCTTATCCACAATTTTAGAATCCAACTGTCGCAGCGTACCCGCCGCAGCATTGCGAGGATTAGCAAACAATTGTTCCCCTGCTTTTTCCCGTTCCCGATTAATTTCTTCAAACACAGCTAAAGACAAAAAAGCTTCTCCCCGTACTTCCACCACAGGCGGCGGATTATCTAAATTGAGCTTTAAAGGAATGGAGCGAATAGTCTTAACATTTTGAGTAATTTCCTCTCCCGCAATGCCGTCTCCCCGCGTCGCACCGCGAACTAAAACTCCATTTTCATAGGTTAACGCTAAAGCAGAACCGTCAATTTTTAACTCGCAAACATAGGAAACCCCCCCCAACCCCCCCTTGCTAAGGGGGGGAGTAATTTCCCTGTTTTGCTGATTGCTAATCGAAGATGTTATTCCCTCTTGTCCCCCCCCTTGATAAGGGGGGGTTAGGGGGGGTGAATTTCCCTCTTGAGCGGGGGTTAGGGAGGGTGGATTTCCCTCTTGTCCCCCCCCTTGATAAGGGGGGGTTAGGGGGGGTGAATTTCCCTCTTGAGCGGGGGTTAGGGGAGGTGCTACCCTTTGCCAGCGTTCCTGCCATTTAGCAAATTCTTCAAAATTAAAAGCATTTTCCAAACTGTAGAGAGGAATATTGTGTTTGACGCTAAAAAATTGAGTAGCAGGCTGTTCTCCGACCCGCTGAGTCGGACTTTCCGCAGTAATTAATTCTGGGTACTCTGATTCTAATTCTTGTAACTGTCGATAAAGTCGATCGTACACTTCATCTGGCATGATCGGCGCATCGAGAACATAATAAGCATAGCTAGCTTCCTGTAGCTGCTGCCTCAACTGTTGAATTTGCTGCTGAATTTCTGCTGCCATATCAATTTAAGGTTTTCGATGTTAAATTTTTGATGATAACTCTTCATTTTAGCTCAAAAAAAAGGAGCAAGCAACCTATCTGCTGCCAGAGCAATTTTAAATTTGAGATAATTAATCTAAATTTGAGCTCAAAACCAATCTCCAGCAACTAAAAAATCAAAACTTATCCTAATTATCACGCTGCCAAAAAACGGATACTTAATTTCCGACAGGCGTTGCCAGTCGGTCAAAAATTTCGGCTCTTGTTTAACATCCCAGATTCATCTATGGATTAAATTTCAAATCCTTCGACTGATTGAAAGCAGAACGTTGCGCCAAATATATCACACAGAATTATCAATTTTAAAATCCACTGATTCGCCTTTATAGATGCCCCCATTATGGGCGTAAATAATCACAAATTCAAGTCTGGAAACTCGGTAAATTTCTTGTTTTCCCCGGACACGGAATGTTGAATATTCGCACCATCTTTTTCGCCGTTTAAGTTGCTATTGGCGCGAGATTTGGTGAATTCTTGAGCGTTCGGCTTGGTGAAAGCGAGCGGTTCAGCGTGTTCTACCTGAAATACGTTGGCGTAAAGGTTGGCAATAATCTGTTTGCCTCCCTGGGTCAATTCCAAGTAGTTCAAAGCTGCTGGAATGTATGGAAAAACTCCATTCCAATAAAACTTGGCGTAATTTTGCCGCAAATCTCCCGGAGACTTGTAGCCCAAGATTTTATTAGTGCCGACTTCCTCAAATTCGTAGAACAGAGCACTTATTTTTCGTAGGTAATTTGGGTCGCTCAACTGACCGATCAAATCGGCGGCCCTAGCGAGTCCAGAATAATTATTTCGATCTTGATGAGTTTCGCTAGCAGGAACTGGGAAGCGCGTCAATTCAATATTGCGCTTGATTTGTTCGGCATCAATTAATGTGTGGCCGCCGAAGCGTTCGTCAATTACGAGTTTGCCTCGATCGACATGATAAGGAGTTAAACTGGCAGAAGTTGCGCCGATCGGCACAGAAACCATGCCCCCGTCAATACCCGTAGCATATAGTCCCACAGCTTCTTGGTCTTGGCGGCAAACACCTTTGACGTAGCCGATATCGTGACACAGCAGCGAGATTAGGTAGTGCAGCCAATCTTCCGGCGACACCCCGCCTTCGCGAATATGCTTGCCCCGGAGAATCTCTTGTCCCACTAAAGCCACGAGCATTGTGTGTTCCACATTGTGGTAGAGAGCATCGCAGTTAGCGATATTTTCCAGAGCCATAGTCCCTGCCCAGGCGATAATTTCAGGGTAGTCAGGCTTGTACTTGCCGTAGGTGCGACGGTAGCCGGCCTGCAGCTCTTGCACAAAAGCGTCAATCAGGATAGCAGTTGCATTGAACATCATAAATTCTCCCACTCAGGCTGTAGTTACAAACTTGATCGAAAATATCTTGCATAGCTGAAAAAATAATCAATGGGCATTCCAATAGGTTTGACCCCTCGGTGTTGAATTTTAAATTTCAGCTAGTCTTGTCAGGTCAGAAAATTGCTTTTTTGGCTATGCTTCCCAAGATAACCTAATTTCCGAAGCATCCGAAGCAACAGATCGATTTTTTGGCATTAAATGTTGGCGAAACAATTTACATCATTTCACCGACTAATTATTAGAAGTCCTAGGTGTGAAAGTTATGAACTGTCTGTTTTCGAGCCTCTCCACTGCTGCCCTTCGCACTCGGCGGTTGATCGCCCCAAAATACCTAGGATTGTTTGCATTCACGGCTGTTTGCACCGCCGCACCGGCAATGGGTGCCGAGCGAATTTACGTAACTTACGGGCCGCTAGAAGAATCAGTTCCGATCGAATCCCTGGCACTTTTCGCCAAAGAAGGCAAAATAGACTCAAACTTGGACGGCTTCGCTCAGTACATCAAAGAATCTCAGCTAGCTGAGATTCGCACCGCCCTGCAAGCGAAAGCTGAAATCAGCCACGTGACGATCGCCCAATTCCTTTACACGCCTCAAGGAGAAGTGCTGCTGAGACGCTTAGGCCGAGTAATTCAAACCAAAGCTCGGCAGCCTGGATTTTATGCCATCCGAGCCGCCCTGATTTTAGCAGCCTCAGATCCAGAAGGCCTGACAATTCTCAACGTGCTGCGGAAATTCCCCACCTATGGCATCAGGATTGATATCGCCCGCGGCTTGGGTATCGCCAACGAGCTGACATCGCTGATCAACCGTTCCAATCAGACGATCGCCGGAGTCGCCCAGTTGTCCGAAGCGCAAGCAGCCTCTGAACCCGCCATACCGCCGGCCCAAATGCAGCAGCCCCAGCTACCAGGCCCCTATACTTGGAAAAAATCATCGGTAACTGTCACGAGTCCAAATCGCCCTCGCACGTTTGATATGGACATTTACCTGCCACAGGGCAGCCCGCAACCGGCCCCAGTAGTAGTAATTTCTCACGGTTTAGGTTCCGATCGCCTTTCCTTCGAGTATTTAGCAAAACACCTAGCCTCCTACGGCTTTGCCGTCGCCGTCCCCGAACACCCCGGCAGCAACGCCCAACAAATCCAAGACTTAGTAACAGGCAGAGCCAATCAATTAGCAGAACCAGCAGAATTTGTCAACCGCCCCCTCGACATCAAAGACCTGCTCGATTATCTAACCAAACTATCTACAACCGACCCCACCTACCAAGGGCAGCTCGACTTGCAGCGAGTCGGCGTCATCGGCCAGTCTTTCGGTGGCTATACGGCTTTAGCATTAGCCGGGGCGGGGATTAATTTTGCACAGCTAGACAAAGATTGCGGACTCGAAAACGATACTTGGAACCTCTCCCTACTGTTGCAGTGCCGCGCCCGCGGCCTAGAGCGCAACCAGTACAATTTTGCCGATCCGCGCATCAAAGCTGCGATCGCCGTCAACCCGATCGCCAGCAGCATTCTGGGAGAAACTAACCTCAGCAACATCAAAATCCCTGTCATGGTAATCGCAGGCAGCGCCGATACCGTCGCCCCCGCTTTCCTCGAACAAATTCAACCGTTCACATGGCTGACATCGCTCAACAAATATCTAGTATTGATGATCAACGGGACTCACTTCTCAACGATCGAGGATTCCCCTCAAAGCCTCTTTCTGCCACCACCAGAGGTCATCGGGCCCGAACCAGCTTTAGCCCGTCGCTATCTCAGCGGACTCAGCCTAGCTTTCATGGAATGCTATTTGAACAAAAAAGCAAATTTCCGCCCGTATTTGGAGCCCTCCTACGCTTTAAGCATCTCCAGAGACACTCTCGGACTGAGAATTCTGCGATCGCTCACCCCGCAGCAACTCCAGCAGTTCAGGATTTCTCCACCTGCTCGCAGGCCAGTCTCTCCGCCTGTCCTCGCTCCTGTTCCTCTACCTTCTCCACCTCCGATCGCTCCCGTTCGTTAGGGTTGAGGTGCGCCGCGTGTGCACGCTGGCATCTATTTTCGTGCGGGGGCGATCGGCCCTCTCTCTCCTTACATCAGCTTTCCTAATCACACTAATCAGTTTAACTGTCGCTACACCCCTTTACAAACCTTAACAACACCGTTAATAATAGAAACATCATCCGAACATTGACAACCAAATACAGCAATCATAAAACCATGACAACAACCTTACAGCAGCGCGAAAGCGCCAACGTCTGGGAACGCTTTTGCGAGTGGGTAACATCAACCGACAACCGCATTTATGTAGGTTGGTTCGGAGTCTTGATGATTCCTACCTTGCTCAGCGCCACCATCTGCTACATCATCGCCTTCATCGCTGCCCCTCCAGTGGACATCGACGGCATCCGCGAACCAGTAGCTGGTTCCTTAATGTACGGTAACAACATCATCACAGGTGCTGTTGTTCCTTCATCCAACGCCATTGGTCTTCACTTCTACCCAATCTGGGAAGCAGCTTCCCTCGATGAGTGGTTGTACAACGGCGGCCCTTACCAATTGGTAATTTTCCACTTCCTCATTGGCGTTTTCTGCTACATGGGTCGTGAATGGGAACTGTCCTACCGCTTAGGTATGCGTCCTTGGATCTGCGTCGCTTACTCTGCACCAGT
>NZ_JAUBPW010000023.1:0-89017 GCF_036700965.1 Microcoleus sp. Pol8_D6
GTCATTAAATAATCACATCGGTGCGATTTGGTATTTTATCCATCACTACAATTTATCATTACTTGTTTAGGACTACCAAACATCCCAGACTTAGGGATCGCGCCAACGGCTGTTTCCCTAAAGTCAATGACTCAAATTTCCTCAAAAGCGATCGCATTTATCGATGCTGCCGTCCCCGACTGTCAAACATTAATCGACGGCGTTATCCCTGAAACCGAAGTAATTAAATTAGAAACTAACCGCAACGGCCTCGAACAAATTGCGGAAGCTTTGCAGGGCAATAAATTTTCAGTAATTCACATTATTGCCCACGGGAAGCCCGGTTGTTTGCAACTGGGGAACGTTGAATTGAGTTGGCAAAATTTGATAAATCGCGCCGACAATTTTGTCAAAACAGTTAAGAAATGGGCGGGCGGGCTGACACCAAATGCCGAAATTTAGCTCTACGGGTGCAATGTTGCTAAAGGAAATATAGGTAAAGAATTTGTCAAAAACCTGAGTCAACTAACAGGGGCAAGTGTTGCTGCTTCTGAGAATCTGACAGGTTGTGTGGCAAAAGGTGGCGATTGGGAATTAACAGTGACAGCGGGGGTAATTAAAGCTGGCATTGTATTTGTGCCAGAAGCGATCGCAGCTTACAGTCACGTTCTCAATACGTTTAGTTCTCCTAATAATTTTAATGCGGGAACCAGTCCATCCTTTGTTGCGACTGGCGATTTCAATACCGATGGCATCTTAGATTTAGCTGTTGCTAACCCCACCTCGAATAGGGTTTCTATTTTACTGGGAAACGGTCAAGGAGGATTTAACTCTGGAACTGATTTGACTCCGGTATTGGGTCCTACCGCGATCGCAGTTGGCAATTTTAACGGCGATAACTTTTCTGACTTAGCGATAACTTCCGCGCAAGGTGTCGAATTTAGCAGCATTTATATCTTTTTAGGATCGGGTAATGGCAACTTTAACCCTCCGGGATTTTTGACTGCCCTCGAAAATCCTAGCGCGATCGCTGTCGGCAATTTTAATGGTGATGATTTACCCGACATTGCCGTTACTCAATCCAGTGGCAATGGTTTTGTACCTGAAGGCAATGTTGGCATTTATTTGGGAACGGGACAAGGCGGTTTTTCCACTCCTGTTACTGTGAATGTTGGGCAAAGTCCCAGCGCGATCGCTGCGGGAGATTTTAACGGCGACAATCTACTCGATCTCGCCGTCGCCAACCGAAATTCTAATAGTATTACCATATTATCGGCAAGTGGTCAAGGCAGTTTTGGCAATCCTACTAATATTAATGTCGGTCAAAGTCCGAGTGCGATCGCACTCGGAGATTTGAACGGCGACAATTTTCTCGATCTCGCGGTAGCCAACAGCGGTTCTAATAACGTTTCAATTTTATTTGGCACAGGAAATGGCAGTTTTAGCATTCCGACCAACATTGATGTTGGCTTAAACCCAAGTGCGATTAAAATTGGCGATTTTAATGGCGACAGCAGACTAGATTTAGCTGTTAGCAACAGCGGTTCTAATAACGTTTCAATTTTGGCGGGAAATGGAACTGGCGGTTTTAGCGGTGCGACCAACTTTAGCGTCGGAACAAATCCGAGTTCTCTGGCGATCGCAAATTTCAATGCGGACGACAGACTCGATCTCGCAGTTGCTAACAGAGGTTCTAATAATGTTTCAGTTCTCTTGAATTCACCGAACACAATTAATTTCGGTACGGCTACTTTCAGCGGAACTGAAGGGGATGCAGATACAGTCGTTAATATCCCCGTCACTATCAGCGGCGGCAATCCTTTTGCTGATGTCATTGTACCCATTGTCATCGACCCCAACAGCAGCGCTACCCAAAATTCTGACTACACCCTATCGCCGACTTCCCTAACTTTCCCCGCAGGCGGAACAAGTACGGAACAAAATATTGCAGTCACTATTAAACCTGACAATATCGCTGAGAATGCAGAAACAGTCATTCTCAACTTTGGTACGATCGCAGGTGACATTGCAGGGACGACAAATCAAGCGACCCTAACTATTCCCAGTAACGACACTGTTTCTTATGCGGTTTCCACCGCTGTAGCTGCGGTAGCTGAAGGCAATACGGGAACTGTATCCGTTACTTTTACCGTTACTCGCAGTGGCGGTATAGGTGCAGCCAGTAGCGTCAATTATGCGATCACCGGAACTGCTACAAACGGCAGCGATTACAACAATATCGGTGGCACTTCCGGGGCAACTGACGTTAATGGTACGGTTAATTTTGCTGCGGGCGAGACATCGAAAACGATTACTTTGGATGTTTTGGGCGACAGTGCGATCGAACCGGATGAAACTATTACTATCACCTTATCAAATCCGATCGCACCAGACCCGACTCCAACAATTACAACTGCTAGTGCGACAACTACTATTACTAATGACGACACTGCTGGAATTTCAGTCAATCCCGATAGCGGATTAAGTACCACAGAAGCAGGAGGAACAGCAACATTTACTGTCCAACTCAACTCTCAACCAACTGCTAACGTGACTGTTGGCTTAAGCAGTTCCAATGTTGCCGAGGGAACAGTTTCTACACCATCGCTGACATTCACTCCCGCCAATTGGAGTGCGCCGCAAACTGTAACGGTAACAGGCGTTGATGACAATATTGCCGACGGCAATCAAACTTATACTATTTTCACTGCAGCTGCTGTTAGTACAGACAGCAATTACAGCAATTTCAGTGCTGCCGATGTCACCGTTACGAATAGCGACGACGAAACTCCCGGCATTACCGTTAATCCCACAGCAGGATTAACGACAACAGAAGCGGGAGGTACGGCTAATTTCAGTGTTGTCCTCAACACTCAACCTACGGCACCTGTGACGATAGCTTTAAGCAGTTCCAATCCGGCAGAAGGAACAGTTTCTACTAATAGCTTGAGTTTCACTCCTAATAACTGGAATCAGCCGCAGACGGTAACGGTGACAGGTGTTGGCGACAATATCGCTGACGGCGATATTCCTTACACTATTGTGACTGAGGCTGCTGTTAGTACAGACAGCAATTACAGCAATTTCAGTGCTGCCGATGTCAGCGTTACTAACAGCGACAGCGATACAGTCGGCGTTACCGTTAATCCCACCAGTACAACAGCAGCAGAAGGCGGTGCAACGGGAAGTTATACACTTCAGCTAAATTCGCAGCCAACAGCGCAGGTAACAGTCAGCTTTGACGGGGGAAATCAAATAAGTGCGATCGCCCCTATTAGCTTCGACAACACTAATTGGAATATTGCCCAAACTGTAACTGTGACTGCGACGGATGACACAGTTGTAGAAGGTACTCATACTGGCACAATCAATCACGCCGTAACAAGTACCGACGGCAAATATAGCGGAATTGCGATCGGGCCTGTCACTGTCACCATTACCGACAATGACACGGCAACCTCGCCAACACCAACACCAACGCCAACATCGCCAACATCGCCAACACCAACGCCAACATCGCCAACACCAACACCAACGCCAACATCGCCAACACCAACACCAACGCCAACATCGCCAACACCAACACCAACACCAACGCCAACATCGCCAACACCAACGCCAACATCGCCAACACCAACGCCAACATCGCCAACACCGACGCCAACATCGCCAACACCAATTACACCGACGCCAACGCCAACACCAACACCGTCAATTACACCAACACCTACAGTTTTTCCGCCGACGCCAACACCAACGCCTACAGTTTTTCCGCCGACACCAACACCAACGCCTACAGTTTTTCCGCCGACACTAACACCAGTGCAAATCATCATGCCGCCGGCGATACCTGCTGATAATTTAGTCAAAAAAATCGCTGTAGGTTCGAGTACCGGAAGCTATAAGGATGCTATCAGTAGCAGCAACATTGATGATTACTACAAATTCAGCTTGGGTGCTAGCAATGACTTCAGCTTGTCCGTGGGCGGACTCAATGCAGATGTTAAAGTTGAATTGCTAGACAGTAGCGGAAAAGCGATCGCCACTTCCAACAATTTGGGCACCGCATCCGAGTCAATTAACCGCACTTTAGAACACGGTACTTATTACGTCCGAGTCTCCTTAGCCAACGGTGGAGAAACTCCTTACAATCTCAACTTGTCTGTCGTACCCCGGCTGAACGGTATTACAACCACAGGTTCAGATGCCCAAGTCTACAAAGCTGGAGAGTTGATCTCAGTTATAGATGGAACATTCGCTCCCGCCACTGACATATCTGCCCCGCTGATCAACATCGATGATTTCCGCGCAGCACCGCGTTTTGCCGGAATAGACGGCAATGGTTTTGCAACAGTAATTTTGGATACTGGCATCGATCTAGACGACCCATTTTTTGGTTCTGATAGTGATTCAGACGGCATTGCCGATCGCATTGTTTACGATTACGATTACGCCTATGGCGATGACGAAGCTGACGACATTGACGGACACGGTTCAAACGTCTCTAGTATTGCTACTTCCCAAAATGGAGTCCACACAGGGATGGCACCCCGTGCTAACATCATTCATCTCAAAGTTTTGGATGATACGGGCAACGGCACTTTCGCGAATATAGAACAAGCTTTGCAGTGGGTGGTAGAAAACGCAGCAGCGTACAATATCGCCAGTGTGAATATGTCACTCGGTGATAACGGCAATTACAACACCCCCCAAACGAGGGGCATTAGCGACGACGATGACAACAGCCCCGACACGAGCGGCATTAGTGATGAACTAGCAGCGCTAGCAGCACGGAATGTAATTGTTGTTTCGGCATCAGGTAATGCTTTCGGGCCATTGGGCTATAACAGCGTTCAGGGCGTTGCCTACCCCGCAGCCGATCCTAACTCACTCTCAATTGGTGCGGTGTACGATGCGAACCGGGGTTATCGGATAGAACCCGCTGGCGCTATTGCCTATACCACCGATGCCGATCGCATTACACCCTATTCTCAGCGCCACTCCACTTTAACAACCGTTTTTGCTCCCGGTACTTTGATTACGGGTGCTGGCCCTAACACCCCTTTGACTAGGTATTCCGGTACCAGTCAAGCTGCACCTCATGTTGCTGGAATAGCAGTGCTAGCGCAGCAGTTAGCGCAGCGAGATTTGGGTCGCCGACTAACCCCAACTGAGTTTGCAAATTTCTTGCAGTCAACGGGCGTCACGATTAATGACGGCGACGACGAAGACGATAACGTGATCAATACTGGCTTAAATTTCAAGCGCGTTGATATGCTGGCTTTGGCTCAAGGTATTGTCGGCAACAACCCGCCAGTTGTAAATCGTTCTGTGTTTTCTCAAAGTGCAGCGCTGGGTTTTTCTCAAAGTGGTAATGCTTTTAATTTAGCTGCCAATAGCTATACTGACCCCGATCCGGGTGACAGCATTAATTATTCGATCGCCCTGGCAAATTTTAGCGATTTAAGTTCATCTGCATTTACCTGGAGAACCGATCGCAATGGCGGTTCCTATCGCCAACCAATTGCGGGTTCAAGTTTCCCGGAAATTCCTTTGCCTTCCTGGCTAACTTTTAATTCGGCAACTCGCACGATTAATTTAGGCCCGACTCGTCCAAGATCGTTCAATTATTGGCTGAAAGTAACGGGAACTGATGAATCTGGGGCGAGTGTTAGCGAGGTAATTCGGTTCAAGAGTGATCGCGTCGGCGGTTTTGTGATTGACGGTTACATCGCTGGTGCTAGTGTCTTTTTCGATGCCAACAAAAACGGGGTACTTGATGCTAGCGAACCTTCTGCCACTACTGCGGATAACGGCGAATTCGATCTAGATCTAGATTCCAACATTTTTGACAAAAATCAAAATGGCGAACTCGATCCAGAGGAAGGCAATATTGTTGCTTTCGGCGGCATTGATACAGCAACTGGTTTGCCTTTGGAAACGCCTGTCACTGCCCCGCCTTACGCTACTGTTGTCACCTTGTTAACGACTTTAGTAGCGGATTTAATTGACAAAGGAATTGACAGCGATCGCGCCGAATCTCTCGTCAAATCTTCTCTTTCCATTCCCGCTAATGTTGACATAACGGGTTTAGATCCGATCGCAGCTACCGAAAACGCGATCGCGGGTGGAGTAGAAACTTTGACTGCAATGGTCAAGGTACAAAACGTCATTACCCAAACTGCTGCTTTAATAGACGGTGGGTCGATTCTGGACAATACCGACAGCGTAAAAGCAGTTGTAAGTGCGATCGTTCAACAAATTCAATCGGGGACTACTCTCAATCTCAGCGATCCAAACCAGTTAGCAACAATTGTCGATCGCGCCGTCACAGCAGCGCAACAATTTGACTCGGATTTAAACACTCAGCAATTGTTGCAAATTGCCCCCGATGCAGCTAAGGTAATGGCCGAAGCAAATCAGCGCATTGACCAAGTTGTATCCAACACAGCAACAGCTTCAATTAACCGAGAAGTTGCCCGCGTGCAAAAAGTAGCCCTAGGCGCAACCTCTGAAGACTTAAAAGCAGTCGGTACAGGTACGAAATCGATCGCCCAAGTTATTGCCGAAAATACGGGTACTGCCTTAGATACCAAAATTCAACAAACGACATTGCCCGATACACCTGCTGTTGCGGTGATTGAAGGAGAAATAGATGCGATCCCAGCTAACTCCAATCTCATCGGCACTGACGGCGACGACAACCTCTTCGGCGACAGCGGCAGCGATACAATGGCCGGCAAACGCGGCAATGATACTCTCAGCGGTTTTGGTGGCAACGACTGGATACACGGCAATCAAGGCAATGATTCCCTCGACGGTAGCGACGGCGATGACACTGTTTACGGTGGCAAAGAAAGCGATATTTTGTTCGGCAGTAATGGGGAAGATATCCTATTTGGAAATCGCGGTCAAGATAGCTTGAGTGGAGGTGAAGGCAATGACAGTCTTTACGGCGGTCAAGCTAGCGATATTCTGCTGGGCGATAACGGTGACGATTTTCTCAGCGGTGAAAACGGCGATGACAGTTTGATAGGAGGAAATGGGAGCGATCGCTTCTTAATTTCAGCCAATTCTGGCAGCGATATCATTTTCGATTTTGAACCAGGCATCGACTTCCTCGCCCTTGCCGACAATTTAACCTTTTCGCAACTTTCTATTGTCCCTAGCAACACTGCAACGTTAATCAGCTTGACAGAAACTGGTGAAATTTTAGCTGCTATCAATGGCGTGACAGCTAACCAAATTAGCATCGCCAATTTCAGTTAAAATATTAGGGAAACAGGCAAATTCTGTCTCCCTGAAATTCGTTCAATAATCACGGATAATGCAACCTGAATCGCTCTATTTCATCTGCGTGAATCTGTGTTTATCGGCCCTAATCTGCGGTTAAGAAAAGAGAATGTATTAACCGCAGATGACAAGGGATGGACGCTGATTCACGCAGATGTCGAGAAGAGAGATAGGAATAATTCCGATGCTAAGAGACTTGATATCAGGACTAAAGTCTTTACAAAATCCCAAATTCAAAATTGAGTGGACGGGAAGAAGCCAAAATCTAAAATTGAGTGACTGTAATTGTGAAATAGTTTTCAGGAGGACAAGTTTATGGTAGTTATATGCGGTGACAATCTCGATAATTTGCTAGCCGGTGAAATTGGCGATGATTCCCTGTGCGGGCTTGGAGGCAATGATATTCTATCTGGTTTGGGTGGTAATGACACTTTAGATGGCGGAGAAGGAAATGATAGTCTCGTAGGTGGAGGCGGTAGCGATCGCCTTTTGGGCTACTCTGGTAACGACAGTCTCAGCGGTGGCGAAGGCGATGACAAACTTGAAGGAGGTGCCGGGAATGATATTCTTGAGGGTGGCGAAGGGGCGGATTTAATCAGAGGAGAAAACAATAACGACAGTATCTTGGGATGGGCTGGCAATGACTGTCTTTAC
The DNA here is from genome assembly GCF_036700965.1 of Microcoleus sp. Pol8_D6. Taxonomy (NCBI): domain Bacteria; kingdom Bacillati; phylum Cyanobacteriota; class Cyanophyceae; order Oscillatoriales; family Microcoleaceae; genus Microcoleus; species Microcoleus sp. Pol8_D6. Next base: position 7,927 of record NZ_JAUBPW010000023.1, read on the forward strand.
GGCGGTCAAGGCAATGATACGGCGATCGGAGGAGATGGAGACGATCGCTTGTTTGGTGGCAGCAACAACGACTTTTTAATGGGCGGCAAAGGTAGCGATCGCCTGTTGGGAGAAAGTGGCAACGACACTTTAAGAGGTGACTTAGATAATGACTACATTAACGGCAATTCAGGAGACGATTTGCTTGAGGGAAATGAAGGCAGCGACACCCTGATTGGCGGGCCGGGTAATGACATCATATCGGGTTACGGCTTTTCCTCAACAGGAGAACAAATCGATTATTTAATCGGGCAAAATGGAGCCGACATATTTGTTCTCGGTTCGTCAAATGCCCGCCCTTACCTCTTCTATGGCGGTGAAGGTCGCCATGCCGTTATTGAGGATTTTAACCGGATCGAAGGCGACAAAATCCAAGTCGTTGGTTTCGTACAAGATCGTAACGGTCCTAGCTTCTTCTTTTACAGATTTGAATCTTATGATGACGGTACGACACGGGGAACTCGGATATTTGTCGGATCGGATTTAATCGCCGACGTTAAAAATGTTACAGATGTGAGTCTATCCGATTGCGCGATCGTTTCGACTGGGTTTACACCGCCATCGCGAGACTTTCCATCCTTCCCGTCTCTGCCGGAAATTCCCTTCCCGATACCGCCGCTTCCCACTCCTTTCTCGCCAATACTGCCAGTTTTTGTGGAAAGTTTGCTTTCTTTTCAATTGTGATAGGACTTACGGATGGGGGCAATCACCGGCTTTTTTTACGGAAATACGCAGGTTGCAGCCAGCATATTTTGTTAGTAAGAACTGAAGTCCTGACTACAAAACAAGATTCGATTGGACGATCGAACCTGTTCGGGTTACTCGATCGACAATGAGGGCGTTTGGGCCCGAAAGTGAAGTTTTACGATCGAGATGAAATTCGGCTTCTCCCGGCAAACCTGTTTCCGGCTCGGACTGCTTGCTGTAGCTCAGCCTTCCCCGCATACCAGCTTGGGCGGATGTTGACATTCCGAAAAAAGCCTTTTAAGTGTCCAAAAACCGATCGCGCGCGTGAAAATTGCACGGCAATTATGTTACATTTTTTATCACAGTCTGGAATTCGATCGGGCAACGCCAGCGAGTAGGGACAAGCCACCGCTTAGTTTCCCAGGGCTTGCAGGCGATCGCACAAGAGAGTTCCTTTCGTCAGCTCCAAATTTAAAAAATAGCCTCAGGCATTTGCTAGTAAAAGCAAGCTGCTCGGCGCGGGGCGACAAAAAACCTTGTGGCTGCTGCCCTGAACCTCAACCACAGCAATATTCTTTTAGGAATTCTGGCTCCATGTTTTCTAAACAAATCACCGACTCAAAAACCTACCAGTGGTTTGAGGAACGCCTGGAAATTCAGGCGCTCGCCGATGACATCACTACAAAGTATGTACCCCCGCACGTCAATATTTTCTACTGCTTGGGCGGAATTACTTTAGTTTGCTTTCTGATCCAGTTTGCCACCGGCTTCGCCATGACTTTCTATTACCGTCCCACGGTAGCAGAAGCTTTTTCTTCAGTGCAATACCTGATGACTGAAGTCAACTTCGGCTGGCTGATCCGCTCCATCCACCGCTGGTCTGCAAGCATGATGGTGCTGATGATGATTTTGCACATCTTCCGGGTTTATCTGACAGGCGGCTTCAAAAAGCCCCGCGAATTAACCTGGGTGACAGGAGTAATCTTGGCAGTCATCACTGTTTCTTTCGGCGTGACCGGCTATTCCCTGCCTTGGGATCAAATCGGTTACTGGGCAGTTAAAATCGTTTCCGGCGTCCCCGAAGCTATCCCGTTTGTCGGTTCTTTGATGGTGGAACTGCTGCGCGGCGGTGTCAGCGTCGGTCAAGGCACATTGACTCGCTACTACAGCTTGCACACTTTTGTGTTGCCTTGGCTGATTGTAGTCTTCATGCTGGCTCACTTCTTGATGATTCGCAAGCAAGGTATCTCTGGCCCGTTGTAAGTTTTGAGTTGTGGGGGAGGTATTTTTTTTGCCCCCCCGCCCAATTGTGAGTTGAAAATTCAGAATTCATCACTCATGATATTTATTTACGGCTAATACTTCCTGCGATCGCGCCGCTGATTCAAACTAACGAATACAGCGGAATCCCAGGCCCGGGTAAAACTAAAAGGAGAACACTCTCACTATGTCTATTATCAAAAAACCAGATTTGAGCGATCCCGCGCTCCGCGCTAAGCTCGCTAAGGGCATGGGTCACAACTATTACGGCGAACCAGCTTGGCCTAATGACTTGCTCTACGTTTTCCCTATAGTCATCATGGGAACGATTTCTCTGTGCGTGGGTTTGGCTGTACTAGACCCGGCTTTGGTTGGGGAACCTGCTAATCCTTTTGCTACTCCGCTGGAAATTCTGCCGGAATGGTATTTGTGGCCTGTGTTCCAACTCCTACGCGTTTTGCCTAACAAATTGTTGGGTATTGCTTGCATGGCCGGTGTTCCCGTTGGCTTGATTTTGATTCCGTTCATCGAGAATGTTAACAAGTTCCAAAATCCGTTCCGCCGCCCTGTTGCTACTACTGTTTTCCTGTTGGGAACTGCTGTAACTCTGTGGTTGGGTATTGGTGCTATTTTCCCCATCGACAAATCTTTCACTCTGGGTCTTTTCTAAGATTTAAGTTTGCTTGATTTTGACGCCTGCGGGTTTCCTGTAAAGTGCTTTTGTACTGGTGGGAAACTTTAGCGGGCGTCAATTGATTTTAGATTTTAGATTTTAGATTTTAGATTTATCGTTCTAAAAGTTAATAATTATCCGTAATTAATTGTAAGCTGAGGCGCATCTAAATTTGACAATCAAATCACATCAAGTTTCTTGTGGGGTGGGCGTCCCGCCAGCCCAAAAATACAATGCAAGATGCTTAGAAGCTTAGGCGCAACGGCTTCTGAAAGTGCCGATTACCGACTCGACCCTACACCGCCCTAGGGTCAAATTCCATTAAATTTTATTGCGAATGCTGGACAAAGAGACCGAGAATATGTCGCGTAAGCCCTGGGTATCTTTTGATAACTGTGATAACTGCGGGAATTTCAGACCTATAGAATAATAGCAACTGTCGAAGGTGCAAGCTATGTCCTCAGAGAAACAGTTAATTCTTGATTTTGCCCAGGCAGACGCGATGAAATCGATTCTCCCAAGTCCCTCAATCCTATCGAGTCACGGCACAAAATGGGAGGGAATTCACGCCGAATATCACCGTCAGCCAGCAGACGAAACTCCCGAACACTGTTTCCAACAACACAACATTGGGCTAATACTCAATTCAGTTACAGTAAACGGAATACTCAACGGGAAACACTACGGTAGCGAACCATGGCAAAGAGGAGAAATTTTCATCGGTGGTGCTGGTACTGATTTCCAGTCAGGTGCAGTCGAAGATCCTGAATTTATAGCGATCGCTCTTGAACCTACCGACTTCGACAATACAGTTTACGAATCGACCAATTCAAACCTCATTGAAATTATACCGCACTGGAAAATCAGCGATCCTTTGATTCTCGGCATTGGCTGGGCCCTCAAAACCGAACTCGAATCAGGTGGAATAAACGGTACTCTTTATGTCGATGCACTGAAAAACGCGCTTTCAATGCACATACTTCACCGCTATTGTGCACAAAAACCGCATAGGCTAGATTTTGAAGGCGGTCTCGATCCTGTCAAGTTGCAGATTGTTATTAACTACATAAATGACTACCTAAACCGAGATTTGCACATAGCTGAACTGGCTAACTTAGTGCAGATTAGTCCTTATTATTTCAGTCGTTTGTTCAAACAATCAATTGGAGTCACTCCCCATCAATACGTCACCCAGTGTCGGATTGAGAAAGCCAAACAGTTGTTAAAAAGGCAAGATTTATCAATAACATATATCTCGGAGCAAGTCGGGTTTCACGACCAAAGTCACTTTAGCAAGACTTTCTGCAAAATTGTCGGTTTGACTCCTAATAAATATCGTGCTCAAATTTAACAGCGATTTGTCGTTGGGTGGGGGCAGGTTTATGAGATTGTCGCTTTTAGGCAATTATTGTCGGTGAACCTGCCCCTACAGGAATTATATCTATTTGACCGGACATGATATTAATCCTGTATGAGCGGGTTTACCCATATTTCTAATAGAAAGGAGAAAGCCTGTAAACCCGCCCCGGCCTTTAATCGCGGTCGATTGACTACAAAAACCGAGTCCGTAGCCCGTGTTACACTTTTTAATCAACAATCCGAGAAATTTCGCAAGAAAATGGTATTTTGCGTAAATTTTTCGCAAGAATTTACTATACAGCAGAGCTCGTACTTGTATATACTGAGTCGCATAACATAAACCAGGGGTACCAGCTATGAACTCTCAAAATCAACAGGCATCTTACGGTCAAATTCCCTTAAGTTTTATTGCAAATGCTGGACAAACAGACCCGAATGTGAAATTCCAGGTGAAAGGTGCCGGTCACAGCATCTTTTTTAGTCCAAACGAAATTTCTTTCGTCGCTTTCCAGCAACCCAATGAACCGGGGAACCAAGCCACAAATTCTTCAATTGTCCGCAGCAGCTTAGCCAACAGCAACCCGAATCCCACAATTTCCGGGCTGGAACAATTGCCGGGAGTTGCTAACTTTCTGTTAGGCGAAGATTCTAGTCAATGGCAGACTAATGTGCCTACTTTTAACGGCGTTGTTTATCAAAACGTCTATCAAGGAATTGACCGCGTTTTCAAAGGCACAGAAGGACAACTTAAGAGCGAGTTTTTAGTTGCACCTTTTGCCGATCCGAGTCAAATTAAGATGAACTATACTGGTGTTAACGACATCCGGTTGCGTGACGACGGAGCACTGATATTAGAAACACCGCTAGGCGAATTAATTGATAACGCACCGATAGTTTATCAAGATATCGACGGACAGCGGGTGAATGTTCCCGCAGCTTACAATTTATTAGGAAATGGTCAAGTTAATTTTAGTTTGGGATATTTTGACCGCACTCAACCCCTAGTTATTGACCCGGTTTTAGCTTACTCGACTTACCTAGGTGGCAGCGGCGATGGCATAAGCGGCAACGGCAATGACTACGCCAACCGCATGACTGTAGATAGCACAGGTGCGGCTTACATTATTGGCACTACTTTTAACAATTTTACGACTACTCCCGGTGCATTCCAAACTACGCCAGGGGGTCAAGCTGATTTCTTAGTTACTAAAATTAACCCCGAAGGAACTGCGTTAGTTTACTCTACTTATATCGGCGGTATTGGCAATGAATACGGTTTTGGGATTGCGGTAGACAGTCAAGGCAATACTTATTTAACCGGACAAGTCGATCCGGGTTATCCAACTACACCGGGTGCTTTTCAACCTATAGTAACTGGTTATAGTGCTGCGGCAACTAAACTCAATGCTGCCGGGAATGCGTTAGTTTATTCTACTTTTTTAGGCGGTAGCCTGGGGGATCTCGGCAACGGCATTGCTGTAGACAGTAACGGCAATGCTTATGTTACCGGGTTCACAAACGGCAATTTCCCCACTGCCAATGCCTCCCAACCTGTATACGGAGGGGGAACGGATGCGTTTATTACTAAAGTTAATCCAACTGGCAGTGGTTTAGTTTACTCTACTTATTTCGGCGGTAGCGATCGTGAGGACGCTCAAGCCATTGCAATAGATAATAATGGTAATGCCTACATTACCGGTGTTACTTATTCGACTAACTTGCCGGGGAGAGATTTAGGCTTTCAAAATGCCCTGGCAGGTAGTTATGATGGTTTTGTCGCTAAATTTGACGGGAATGGTGCGCGTGCTTATTCCACTTATTTAGGTGGCTTTGGCGAAGATAAAGGTGCTGATATCGCTGTAGATAGTGCTGGAAATGCCTATGTTGTCGGAATTACCACTTCAACTGAGTTTCCGACTAAAAATGCAGTTCAAGCGACTTATGCAGGTGGTGCAAATGATGCTTTTGTCATCAAGTTAGGCCCTCTAGGTAACAATGCGATTTATTCAACTTATTTGGGCGGTACTGGAGATGACAACGGGCATCGCATTACTCTAGACAGTGCAAATAATGCTTATGTTACCGGGGATACGACTTCGACTAATTTCCCGACTAAGAATGCTATTCAAAGTGTCAGCGGCGGCGGGAAAGATGCTTTTGTCACCAAAATCAATGCGTCGGGTTCTGCCTTAGTTGATTCTACTTATCTGGGTGGCAGCGGCGACGACAACGGTAGTGGTATTGCGGTGGATGCTTCTGGTGCAGTTTATGTGGCGGGATCTACTACGTCTACTAATTTGCCTACTGCGAATCCTTTGCAAGCGGCGAATGGGGGAGGTGCTTCTGATGCTTTTATTACTAAAATCATTCCTGGCGGGCCGCAGGTGAAGATTGTTGAGTCGGGCGGCAGCACTAATGTAGCAGAAAGCGGCACGACTGATAATTATACAGTTGTATTGACTAATCAGCCTACTGCAAATGTGGCGATCGCACTTAATACCGACACTCAAATTCAACCGATTGCTGGCATTACTTTCACTCCAACTAACTGGTTTTTACCGCAAACGGTGACAGTCAGTGCAGTTAATGATAGCCTAGCAGAAACTTCGCCGCACAGCGGCCCGATCGCTCACAGTGCTATCAGTACCGATACTAATTATAACGGGACTACTGCTAGTTTTACTGTTAATGGCACTCCTGGCAATACCGTCAATGCTAATATTACCGATAATGACACCGCAGGCGTTAGCATTACTCCCACTAACACGACTGCGACGGAAGGCGGTGCAACTGGAACTTATACCGTTAAATTAAATACCCAACCGATCGCACCTGTTACGATTAACTTGGCTACAGGCAGTGAAATTCAACCAATTACCGCACTTACTTTTACCACTACTAATTGGAATGTCGATCAAACTGTTGCGGTGAAAGCAGTTGACGACAATTTAGTTGAAGGAAATCATGCAGGTGCGATCGCCCATACTGCTACCAGTACCGATACTAACTATAACAGCATCACAATTCCGGCTGTTAGCGTCGCCATTACGGATAACGACACGGCTGGTTTCAGCATTGCACCTACGAACATAACTGCTACAGAAGGCGGTGCAAATGGCAGTTACAAAATCCAGCTAACTTCGCAACCAACTGCACCGGTTACTATCAGTTTCAATACTGGCGACCAACTTAATCCGATCGCCACACCTATTACTTTTGATAGCACTAACTGGAATGTTGCGAAAACTGTCAATGTTAGTGCGCTCGACGACAATCTAGCACAAGGAACCCACAGCGGCACGATCGCTCACACAGTTACGAGTACCGACGCGAATTATAACGCGAAAGTCATTTCCAATGTGACGGCATCAATTACAGATAACGATAGTCCCGGTATTTCTATTGTGCAATCAGAAGGCGAGACAGCTATTGCTGAAGGCGGTGCAACCGATAGCTACGGCGTACTTCTGACTACTGCACCTACTGCAAACGTCACGATTAATTTTGATACGGGCAGTCAAATTAATGCGATCGCACCTGTTACTTTCACGCCCAATAATTGGAATGTGGCGCAAAATGTCACTGTTACGGCGATCGATGACAGCATAGCGCAAGGAAGCCGCAGCGGCACGATCGCTCATACGTCTGTCAGTACAGATACTAATTATAACAACCTGACGATTTCTCCTGTGACAGCCACGATTGCTGACAACGACACGACTGGTGTGACTGTTTCACAGGAGAACATAACAGCTACAGAAGGCGGTGCCACAGGCAGTTTTACACTCAAGTTAAATTCGCAGCCAACTGCACCAGTTACTATCAGCTTTGATACGGGAAATCAAATAAGTGCGATCGGTGCAATTAGCTTCGACGCTACTGACTGGAATGTTGCGAAACCCGTGACAGTAACGGCTACAGACGATGTGGCTGTGGAAGGAAATCATGCGGGGGCGATCGGACATACGGTTACGAGTACGGATACGAAGTATAACGGAGTTGCAATACCGACTGTCAATGTCGCCATTACCGATAACGACACTGCGCCGACACCAACACCTCCGTTACCAACTCCAACACCGACACCAACACCTCCGTTACCAACTCCAACACCGACACCAACACCTCCGTTACCGACACCAACACCTCCGTTACCAACTCCAACCCCGACACCAACACCTCCGTTACCGACACCAACACCTCCGTTACCAACTCCAACACCGACACCAACACCTCCGTTACCAACTCCAACTCCGACACCAACACCTCCGTTACCAACTCCAACCCCGACACCAACACCTCCGTTACCAACTCCAACCCCGACACCAACACCTCCGTTACCAACTCCAACACCAACTCCAACTCCAACACCTGCTGGAATTACCGTTAATCCTACAAGTGGATTAATCACGACAGAATCAGGCCAAACAGCAACATTTAATGTTCAACTCAACACATTAAACATCCCACCTACCGGCGATGTGAAAATAGATTTAGCAAGTTCCAATACAGCAGAAGGAACAGTTTCCCCGCAATCGCTGACCTTCAACTCTACTAATTGGAATCAGCCGCAAACAGTAACGGTAACAGGCGTTGACGACTTTGCTATTGACGGTGATAAAGCTTACACCATTGTTACTAGCCCTGCAGTCAGTACGGATAACAAATTTAACGGATTAAATGCGTCCGATGTCGCTGTCACCAATAACGATAATGACAGCAATATCCCAGCACAAGACTTAGCTGGCAACACATCAGCTAAAGCCCGTACAATCAATGCAAGTTCCGCTCTCAGAAACTACAGTGATTCAGTAAGTAGTAACGATCCAGATTACTACAAATTCACGATCGGTGCTGACAATGACTTCAACTTGTCAGTCAGCGGATTTACGGGAGATATTAATCTGGAATTGCTTGACAGTAATCAAAATGTCATCTCAACTGCAATAAGTTCTGGCGCTGGCTCAAAATTAATTAACCGCCTTTTGGAACACGGCACTTACAGCATTCGAGTTTCTTCAGTTAATAGCGCCGAGACTCCATACAATTTGAATTTGTCGGTTGTACCTCGTCTTGCAGGTGTCACAACTACAGGATATGAAGGCCCTGCCGTCACAAATCCGCAGTCAAATTCACCTAGCAGCAGCATTTTGAGCGGCATCAACAACAATCTAGTCACTAACAATCTATCCACTTCCCTGATTGATAGCAATTTCCTCGACTCAGTGCTGTTTAGTGGTGTTGGTGGCAATAGTAATGCTTCAAGTTTCGTTAATAACTTCCTCCCAGCAGACTTTTTTGGTAGTTTTGACGGCAGCGGCAACGACCCCTATCATGAGAAACCTGCTAGTGTATCCAGCGCGCAAATAAATTTGGATAAATTCCGCGCCACACCACGTTTTTCCGGTATTGACGGCAGTGGTTTCTCTGTAGCGGTATTAGAGACTGGCATCAACTTAAACCACCCATTCTTTGGCCCTGACAGCGACTCAAACGGCATCAGCGATCGCATCGTTTATAACTACGATTTTGCCGACGGCGACGCGGATGCTAGCGACAAAGACGGACACGGATCGAACATTGCCAGCATTATTGCTTCCCAAGACCCAACCTATACAGGGATGGCACCTGGGGCTAATATTATCGGTCTCAAAGTGAGAAAGGATAATAAGGATAATATGCCTAGTGACGAAATTAATAAGTTTCCGTATGTTGAACAAGCTTTGCAGTGGGTATTGCAAAATGCAGATACTTACAACATTGCCAGCGTTTGTATGGCATTCGGCAGCGGTGAAAATTTTCCCACCAGTCAAACTTCACTCTACGGTATAGGAGATGAACTGGCAGCATTAGCGGCGAAAAATATAATTGTTGTCTCTTCATCAGGCAACCGTTACTACCCGTACCGGAATGAGCCTCCAGGTGTAAACTACCCTTCAGCAGATCCGAATTCGCTGTCGATTGGCGCGGTATACAATTCCAACATTGGTTCTTTCTCTTTGGGAAATTATTTTGCGAATAAGCCTGGTGAGACTGGGAAATTGGTAACAGCAAATACCACTGCTGCTGATCGCATTGCTCCTTTTTCTCAGCGTAACGGGACATTAACCACAGTTTTTGCTCCAGGAGCACCCATCACCGGGGCTGGCAAAGATGGCGATATAAACGAGAGAAGTACCTATCACGGTACCAGTCAAGCTACAGCCCACATTGCCGGAATTGCAGCATTAGCCCAACAGTTAGCACAGAAAGAATTAGGTCGCAAACTGACACCAAAGGAGTTTGCCAATCTTTTAAAACAAACCGGTGTCACTATCAACGATGGCGACGATGAAGACGACAACGTTAAACATACAGGTCTTAATTTCAAGCGCGTCGATGTGCTGGCTTTGGGTGAAGCTATTGCTGGAGGAGGTGTTGTTCAGAACCGTCCGCCACAAGAAAAGATTCATTTAGACTATTTCATTAAGGAGTTTAATCAAGACATTCAAAATGTCTACACCGATCCGGATGGCGACTTAATCTCTTACAAATTAACTCGAGAGGATGGCAGTCCTTTAACCAGCAGTTTCAACAGTAGCTGGCTGGGATTCTCTTTCGACTCTAACAAGAACACCATCAAATTTACTGGCACTCCACCAGTGTTTAATATTAATGGAAAACCATTGAGTTTTGTAAGACCGTTTAAGGTTAAGTTAACCGCCACCGACCCTGCAGGTGCAAGCAATTCTCAAACCTTCAAGATAACCAAATATAACGGTCGCTGGGTGATTGATAATTACATTGCAGATGCCAAGGTATTTTTGGATGCCAATAAAAATGGTGTTCTCGATGCTGGCGAACCCTCAACTAACACTGACACTAGCGGTGAATTTAATCTCGATTTTCCCTTTGAGACTTTCGACAAAAACGCCAATGGGGAAATTGATTCAGATGAAGGAAATTTAGTTGCTTTTGGCGGCACTGATACCGCTACGGGTTTGCCTTTAGAAACGCCTGTTACTGCACCTGCTGACGCTACTGTGGTCACGCTTTTAACTACTCTGATGGTGGACTTGGTAGATCGGGGAATTGAGAGCGATCGGGCTGAATCTCTGGTCAAGTCTGCTCTTGCTATTCCGGCTGATGTTGCGATCGCAGATTTCGATCCGATCGCGGCCACCAACGACACCGAACCGGGCGGCGTCGCAACTTTGGCAGCAATGGTAAAAGTTCAAAACGTCATCACTCAAACTGCTGCTTTGATTGACGGTGCTTCCAGTGCAGCTACTAACGAAATTGTCAAAGCTGTTGTCAGTTCAATTACGAGTCAAATTCAATCCGGTACTGTTTTAAATCTCAGCAACGCAGCCGCTTTAGAACCAATAATTCAGCAATCAGCGGCGAAAATCCAGCAGATTGACCCCAGTTTCAACAGTCAAAAAGTTACCTCAATTACCTCGCAAGCTGCGACAGTAATGGCAACAGCAAATCAGCGCATTGATTCTGCTGTCTCCAACCCAACAGGAACATCAATTCCTGAATCAGTAGCCCGCGTCCAACAAGTAGCTTTGGGCCCAACCACTCAAGACTTCAAAGAAGTTGGTGCGGGAACTAAGACAATTTCCCAGGTAGTTACTGAGAATACTGGTGCTGCTTTAGATAACAGAATTCAAGCTGTAATATTACCTGCTGGGATTGCAACTCCTGTAGTCACCGGCGACGCGGATTTGGGCAGCAATTCTCCCGATCAAATTCTCGGTACCAGCGACGACGATATCCTGACTGGCGACAGCAGCAATAATGTTTTGATGGGTCTGAGGGGCAATGATTCTCTCGACGGTGGCGTGGGGAATGACACTCTTTTCGGCGGCAAGGCTAACGATACAATGCTTGGCGGTAACGGTGATGATGTCTTGTTTGGCAACCGGGATGCTGACATTTTGAACGGCGGCGATGGCAGCGATATTCTGCTGGGAGGTAACGGTGATGATTTGCTGAATGGCGGTTTGGGAAGTGATAGTTTGACGGGAGGGGAGGGCAACGATCGCTTCTTGCTCTCTAGCAATTCGGGTATCGATATTATCTTGGATTTTGAAGACGGAAAAGATTTGCTTTCTCTAGGCAACAATCTTAGTTTCTCCCAACTGTCACTTACTCAAGAAAACAGTGCAACTTTCATCCGTTTGTCAGCAACCGGAGAAATTTTAGCTGCTCTCAATGGCGTGACAGCTAACCAAATTAGCATCGCCGATTTCAGTTAAAAATTCCTGGTCGCACGGGTAGCCAGAAACCGGGTTTTTTACGACAATATTTCGCACTCACCCGCAGGTTCAGTAAAAAACCCGGTTTCTTTGATAAGTGCGTTCAGTTCAATGTCGATCGAGTAGTAGTGTATCCACCCATGAGGTTTTTGATATGAACGAAAACTCACAACCAATCTTTTTTCCTGTTTCTCGGTTTAAGTTGATCGTGATGTCCCTAGTAACCTTCGGATTCTATGAAATTTTTTGGTTTTATAAAAACTGGCAGCTATTAAAAGCCGCAACAGGAAGAGACATTAGCCCCTTTTGGAGAACAGTTTTCAGCGGTATTTTTGGCTATTTTTTATTCAAATAAATTAAAGTTTGCGCTAAGTCCTACTGTGTTTCTCCCAAGTTTAGTCCATTTTTTCTGACTATTGTTTGGATTGGGCTTAATATGTGTTTTCGACTGCCAAACCCATACGGGTTAGTGAGTAATCTGTCTGTAATAGCTTTGCTTCCCGTTCAAGATAGTGTGAATAAATTGAACTGTGTAGCAGCACGAAACCACAATCCTAACAGTCGATTTTCGGCATGGAATATAGTAACGATCGCCGTGGGAGGCAGCCTGACTGTACTTGCGATCGTCGGGATACTGATGCCAGCTTAGGTGCGATTTGCATCAGTTTCACAACTCGAAACATCAAAGATTACTGTTGTTAACTAATAGGTAAATTAATCATGTCTACCTTCAAGAACGCTGCAAACTTTGCTGCCGGCACAAATCCCCAATCCCTGACTGCCGAAAACTTTAATAACGACAATATCCCAGACTTAGCCATCAGCCGCGGAACCGCTGTTTCCCTATTAATAGGGAACAGCCAAGGAGGATTTGGCACTCCCAGCAACGTGAATCAATCCAGTCGTACTCCCATCGTATCAGGTAATTTTAACACCGATAATTTCCTAGACCTAGCCGTAACTAACTGGTCTGGTGGAGAATTTCCTAGTGGTTCCGTTTACATCTTACCGGGTACTGGTCAAGGTACTTTTGGCAACTCCACTAGCTTTAGCGCCGGGACAAACCCGCCCAGTGCGATCGGCGTAGGAAATTTTAACGCAGACAACTTATCAGACATAGTTGTAGCAGACATTAATGGCGGCGTTTCCATCGGATTACAAAACGCTCAAGGCAACGGTTTTGCTAGGGAAGAAAATATATCTCAGGTAGGGACAACTCCCACCGCGATCGCAGCGAGAGACTTTAACAGCGATGGCCGCCTCGATCTTGCCATCACTAGCAGCGGTTCTAACAACGTTTCCATCCTACTGAACACGGGAGGCGCTGGTGCAGACCGATTTTCAATCCCGGTAAATTATGCAGTTGGGACTAATCCAACATCCATTGCCGCAGAAGACTTTAATGGTGACAACATCCTCGATCTTGCCATCACCAACAGCGTTTCTAACAACATTTCCATCCTACTTGGCACCGGTCAAGGTGCCTTTGCCAATGCCACCAACTACGCAGCGGGAGGCGATAGTCCGACATCGATCGCAGTTGCCGACTTAAACGCCGACAGCAAACTCGATATCGCCGTGGCTAACAATCAATCAAACAACGTTTCTATTCTAACTGGAACCGATCAAGGCACCTTTGGCAACCCCATTAACTACGCAGTTGGGACAAATCCAAAAGCGATCGCCATCAAAGATTTTAACGCCGACAACAAACCCGATATCGCCACCGCCAACAGCGGTTCTAACGATGTCTCGATCCTGCTGAATACCACCGTTGAGGTTAATTTCGGTGCCGCCACTTACAGCGGCACTGAAGGAACAACAGACACAGTAGTTAATGTTCCAGTCACCATCAGCGGCGGCACTCCCTTGGGCGATGTAGTTGTACCAATAGTCATCGACCCCAGCAGTACGGCTACCCAAAATTCAGACTACACTTTTTCACCAGCCACTCTCACATTCAGTGCAGGTACTAACACCCTGACTCAGAATGTTGCTGTCACTGTCAAAGCTGACAATATCCCAGAGAACGCCGAAACAGCAGTATTCAGCTTTGGTACGATTACTGATGGGATTGCAGGCACAACAAATCAAGCGACACTAACTATTCCGGCTAATGATGCCATAGATTACGCCATTGCTGCCGGTACTGCCAGCATCGCCGAAGGCAACACCGGCACTACTCCCGTTACTTTTATCGTGACTCGCAGTGGCGGGATTGATGCTGCCAGCAGTGTAAATTATGCAATTGGAGGAACTGCTACAAACAGCAGCGATTACAACAATATCGGCGGCACTTCTGGGGGAACTAGCATTACTGGTACGGTTAATTTTGCGGCGGGTGAAACATCGAAAACCATTACTTTAGATGTATTGAGCGATGCCATGATTGAACCGGAGGAAACTATTACTGTTACTCTGTCAAATCCGGTTGCACCCGGCCCGACTCCGACTATTACCGCTGCTGCCGCTACAACTACGATCGGTAATGATGACACTGCCGGAGTCACGGTCAATCCTGCCAGCGGATTAGTAACGACAGAAGCAGGCGACAGTGCTACATTTACCGTTAAACTTAACAGTCAACCCAGTGCTAATGTTAGCCTTGATTTGAGCAGTTCCAATCCCGCTGAAGGAAAAGTTTCTAGCAATAGTTTAACTTTCACGCCTGCGAACTGGAATCAACCGCAAACGGTAACGGTGACAGGTGTAGACGACAGCGTTGCTGATGGCAGTAAAACTTACAATATTGTCACTGCTGCGACTGTCAGTACCGATACTAATTACAGCAATCTCAATCCCGATGATGTCAGCGCCAGCAACAGCGATAATGAAACTCCTGGCATTACGATTAATCCTACCAGCACGAATGCAACGGAAGGCGGTGCAAATGGAAGTTACAGCATTCAGTTAAATACTCAACCGATCGCACCTGTTACGATTAACTTGGCTACAGATAGTCAAGTTCAACCAATTACTGCACTTACTTTTACCGCTACTAATTGGAATGTAGCTCAAACTGTGGCAGTGGCTGCGGTTGACGACAGTTTACTTGAAGGCAATCATGCAGGGGCGATCGACCATACTTCTACCAGTACCGATACTAACTATAACAGCATCACGATTTCCCCTGTTAGCGTCGCGATTACTGATAACGACAATGCGCCAACCCCAACTCCTGCGTTACCGACACCAACTCCTGCGTTACCGACACCAACTCCTGCGTTACCAACCCCAACTCCTGCGCTAACGACACCAACTCCTGCGTTACCAACCCCAACTCCTGCGTTACCGACACCAACTCCTGCGTTAACGACACCAACTCCTGCGTTAACGACACCAACTCCTGCGTTACCGACACCAACTCCTGCAGTAACGACACCAACTCCTGCGTTACCGACACCAACTCCTGCAGTAACGACACCAACTCCTGCGTTACCGACGCCAACACCTGTAACCCCAGCGCCCACAACATCGGCGACACCTGTTGGTATTACTATTAACCCAACAACAGAATTAACTACTACTGAATCCGGAGGAAAAGCAACCTTTAATGTCAAACTCAACAGCCAACCTACTGCTGATGTCAAAATAGATTTAGAAAGTTCCAATGCAACAGAAGGAACAGTTTCACCGGCATCGCTTACTTTCAATTCTGCTAACTGGAATGCTTCACAAACAGTAACGGTAACAGGTGTTGACGACAGTGTTGCTGACGGGAATAAAGCTTACACCCTTGTTACCAGCCCTGCTGTCAGCAATGACAGTAAATACTCCGGCTTAAACGCAGCAGATATCGTCGTTACAAATACCGATAACGAAACCCTTTGGTGCGGTTTGGAAAAAGGATTAGACAAACTGGAAAACATTGTTAACGACCAACTGAATGCGTTCAAACTGCCAATCTTAGGACGACTAAGCGACATTTCTCCGAATTTTATTAGCAATTTCAAAAATAGTCTAGTCAATACTGTTAAAAATGCAACAGATTTCACGCCTAGTCAGCTAGAAAATAGCATTCAGGAGGTTGTTGGATCGGCATTCGATGTTAAAGTCGAGAGTAGTTTCAATCCAAATGACAGTAACTTAGTCATTAAAATTGGCAAAAAATATCAGCTCGACAATATTACGTTTTCAGAAGATTTAGGGTTGCCCGCACTAGGCTTGAAAGTCGAAAACTCTCCTAAGCCCTGGAATCAAGTTGTCGCCTTCGCACCGACTGCAAATCTCTCTCGCTTTGCCAATTTATCTAATGATTTAGAAGCATCAAGCCTCAATTCCAATATCAGCAATTCAGCCACATTAGCACCGGTTACAGATAGTAGTA
Source organism: Microcoleus sp. Pol8_D6 (assembly GCF_036700965.1). Lineage (NCBI taxonomy): Bacteria > Bacillati > Cyanobacteriota > Cyanophyceae > Oscillatoriales > Microcoleaceae > Microcoleus > Microcoleus sp. Pol8_D6. The sequence goes on from NZ_JAUBPW010000023.1 coordinate 24,515, forward strand.
GTAATGTATCTCAGTTTAGTGCGAACTTTCCTTCTCAGAGTTTGATTTCGCCAGTTTTAGCTGGAATTTTAAAGCCAACTCAAAAATCGGCTTTTGACTATGAGTTATCTATTGGTGTCGGTTACAACAAAGATTTTGGCTGCTACATCGATACTGACAATACTAAATTAAACGCTAACTTAAAGTTAGCACTTCCTGAGAAATTCAAAGCTCAAGCCAACCTCGCTTTTTTACAAGCTGAATTTACCAACGATCCTGAAAACCCAACTCAACTTGATGCCAACTTTGAAGTCAAGTTAAATGACTTAGACAACGTGGGCGGTACTGATGATGGCAATCGTTTAACTTTGTCTGAGTTAGACGGCAGTTATCAGTTAGAAGACTTATTTCAATCTAGCTTAACGAGTAATGCCAATCTCGGCTTGCACGGCAAAACTAGCATCAACGGCAATGCTGCTTTTCCATCTTTTGATTTTGATTTAGCAGTCAATTGGCCACTGATTAATTATAGGAACGGTCAATTAAATAATTCGCAGCCACCCTCAACTTCCCCGTCAACTACATCGAGTCTATCAAATTTCAATTCATCACTTTTATCCAACACGAAATTTTCAGCGGTTTCAGGGTTAAATCAATCGCTAGGTTCCTCAAATTCAAGCACAGGCGCGAGTTCAAATTTATCTTCATTCTTGCCATCAAATAATCAGGGAAATATAGGTTCGCCAACCACCGACAATCCCTTTGGCGGATTGCCTAACCCGACAGTCGAATTTAACAACCTAAAACTCGACTTAGGAACCTTTATCACTAACTTGGCGAAACCAATACTCACCACTGTTTCTGATATTATCGACCCGTTTAGACCAGTTATCGATTTCCTAAATACAGACACTAAGTTACTGTCAGAACTTGGCGTTGCTGGCCCCTTCGATAACAATGGAGATGGCAAAGTTTCGATCTTGGAACTGGCAACTAAATTATCGACTGGTAATGTTGCTACTGACTTCTTAAATGCAGTTATCAAAATCGACGAGATATCGCAATTGGCAAATAGCCTGTCAAACTCTTCAAAAAATATTGCCATCGATTTAGGTTCCTACAGTTTAGGCAATATTAATGTTGCCAAGCCCAACTCTAGCCTCAAAAACAAAACACCGAGACTGACAAATTATGTTCCTAATATTTCTCAACAAATCAATTCTAAAACAGCGGGAAATAAAAAAGAATTTGTCAATCAATTCAAGAGGGTTCCCGGCATAGACTTACCAATTTTAACCAAGCCAGAAACAGCCATTCAACTTCTTTTAGGAAAACCAGATGTTGTCCTTTTTACCTACGATATGCCTCCCCTAGGGATAGACTTCAATTTTAGCAAAGAGTTTCCTATATTTGGGCCGATCTCAGGGTTAATCGAAGGCAACTTTAATGCGTCAGCACACCTCGCATTTGGCTACGATACTTACGGATTAAAAGAATGGAAAGACGATGAATTCGATACGTCATCAGCCTACAAAGTTTTAGATGGTTTTTACGTGAGCGATCGCGCAAATCCCGATGGTACTGGTGCGGATGTTGATGAACTTAAAATCAATGCTGGTATTAAAGCAGGTGTCGGAGTAAATGCAGTAGTTGCCAGCCTTTATGGAACGGCTGGAATACAAGGAAGCATAGGCATTGATTTAGTAGATATTGGAGAAAATAACGGCAAAAGCGACGGTAAAATCAGAGGATCTGAAATTGGCTCCCGCATTAGTAAACCCTGGGAACTTTTTGATATATCAGGTCAAGTTAATGCTTTTTTAGGGCTGGAGTTTAAAGCTATAGTCCCTTGGGAGTTTTGGGAAGGGAAACAAACAGTTTGGAAAAAAGATTTTGCCACATTTGAGTTGGCCAAATTTGGCACTGGAGAAAGTTCAAGGAAGAGCGGTAGCGGTGTTAACAGTTACCTAACTGGAGCAAAAGTCTTCTTTGATGGTAACTTCAACGGCATTCAAGATGAAAAAGAACCGTTCACTATTACTAACGTGGATGGCAGCTTTAATTTAGATGTCTCTCTCCCTAATTTCGACAAAAATAACAGCGGCGAACTCGATCCAGATGAAGGCAGACTTGTAGTTGCTGACGGTATTAATACCGCCACTTATTTGCCGCAGCAAACGCCACTAACAGCAACACCTGATGCTACTGTTGTGACACCTTTAACTACTCTGATGCAGAAGATGGTTGCACAAGGTATCAATCCTAATGAAGCAGAGACTAAAGTTAAAGCAGCATTTGGAGTACCGTCAACAATTGATTTGACTGGCTACGATCCGCTACAGGCAATTACTCAAAACGATCCGAACGGTTTGGCGGTTTATGCAGCACACATTCAGGTACAAAACGCTGTTGTTCAGACAACAATTTTAATTAGCGGGATTTCGGCTAACTCTAAAACCGATATTGCCGATCGCATTATTTCCATCCTTGCCAATCAAATTCAATCCGGGGCTGTCGATTTAACCAATCCCGCACAATTACAAACCATCGTTCAGTCTGCTGCAACTCAACTGCAAGCACAAAAAGCGTCCGATATTGCGCCGGAAGTTGCTAAAATTATAGCGGAAGGGAATCAGCGGGTACGGGCGAGCGCATCTAGCAACCTCCCACTCTCAGATGCAGCTACTAAAATAGCCCAAGTTCAACAGGTAGAACAAGGTGAAGTCGCTAAAGACTTGCAGCAAGTCGCAGCCGGAAATAAGACAATTCAGGAGGCGATCGCAGAAAATACAGGCACATCCTTAGACACACAAATTCAATCGGCAAGCGTCAATAACCCGACAATTCGCAAGAGTATAAACAGTGACTTCACTGCTGCTGAACCTTTCCCCGACAGCGGCATAGAATTAGTCAACAATTCTCCTAATCAAAAAATCGGTACTGATGGTGACGATACTCTAGGCGGCGACAGCAGCGATGACGTTTTAAGTGGTAAAAAGGGAAATGATTTGATATTTGGTTTTAACGGCAATGACTGGATTAATGCCAATCAAGGCAATGACTTAATTAATGGCGGTTTTGACGACGATACCCTTTACGGCGGCAAGGGAATTGATACCATTACAGGTAGCGATGGTGGCGATATTATCTTTGGCAACCGAGGCGACGATATGCTAGAGGGTAGCACTGGCAATGATACTTTGCGCGGAGGCAAGGGAAATGATACTATTATTGGCGGTGACGGCGACGACTTCCTATTCGGTGAAGATGGAGATGACACTTTGATCGGAGGGAATGGGAGCGATCGCTTCTTGCTCTCTAGCAATTCGGGTATCGATATTATCTTGGATTTTGAAGACGGAAAAGATTTGCTTTCTCTAGGCAACAATCTTACTTTCTTGCAACTGTCACTTACTCAAGAAAACAGTACAACTTTCATCCGTTTGTCAGCAACCGGAGAAATTTTAGCCGCTCTGAATGGGGTGTCGTCCAGTCTAATTAATGCCACCGATTTTGGCTAAATTTAATAGCAAGTAGTCGCACATAACTACGGTTTATGTGCGACTCTCAGAGATTGGGGCTAATACTTTAGATACAGAAAGTAGATCTACTTACCAGCAATCGTTAAAAATTCCACTCAATCTCCGGGAAAAGGCTAGACTGGAGCGCAGACATATTCAGTAAAACTATATCTATGTTGCCACTGTGTTCACAAATAAAGATGGCTATAGTTATACTTACTGATTTGGGCAATTAAGTGGGATTCAATACCCGCTCAATGGCCGCTCAATACCCTCTTGCTGCTAAAGGCAAAGCGGGTTATGGCGAGGGATTCTCGGAGGAATTATGATGAACCTAAATTTAGATACTATTTTCTCATCGCTGATGAACCCGGCCCTGAACGAGTTTCAGGTTTGGGCTTTGCAAAACCCGGAAGAAAGTCTCAGCAAAACGATGTTACCCCCGATCGCCCTGATTGAGGGTTTGATTGCCAACGAACCCACCTATTTGCAGATAAAACGGCTGGCTTTCGGAGCAAACTTTTGCTGCGCGGGGCAAGTCGTGATGGGAGAGTTTGACACCCTGGAAAAAGCACTCACATCGCCCCAGGCGCGCGGATGGCGGCTTGGTACTTCTGTACTCGATCCCGATCGCGCCCCCAACCAAGATGTCGGCGGTAGGAACCTTTTCCTGCTGTCTTTGTCCGATCGCGAGACTGATGGTAGCAGCAACCACGCAGCATTCCGAAGCTGTATGCAGAAATATCTCTTCAACAGTGCGACAACGGATCGCCAGGGAGACGAAATCGCCGGACGGTTGCTCGATCGGCTAGCCGCAGATTATGCCGAGATGTCGCACGGTACGGGGGGAGCATTTTTTACCGATGTCAAGCGCGGTTGGATGGGATTTTTAGTCCGATACCTGCACTACGTCATCTTTGGGATTAATCCAGACGATTCAGAGTCGATCGAACTTCTCACCGAATTGCATTACACCCGCCAAAGCCCGCTGCACTACTTCGCCGTCATCGGCAACCTGCTGCAAAGCCTGAACCTGTTTGGACACGGGGATTTGTCCACTCTAATCGAGCGTGCAGCGACTATCTATGAAAATTCCCCAGCCTTAGCCGACTTCGAGGAGAGCTCGGAAAACAATGGCATGACTAAGCGGGAATTGGCAAAGCTGATGACATCGATTATGGGGATAGCGGGACTGCAAGGCCCCCTGCACCTAGGCTACACGGCAATGGGATACCGCCCTCTCCCCGCCTATAAAGGACAGCAGACGGCCGAAATTAACCCGACTGATTTTTGGGATCAGCTCGATTTGGACGATCGCCAGTCGATCGAGCTCTTCCTCCTGGAATGTGCCCGCCTCTGGGCCCCCGTCAGCGCCACCCACCGAGTCGCGACAGAGCCTTTCACCACAACGGTAGCGGGCAAAGAGCGCACTTTCCCTGCCGGCACCAAGGTACTGATACCGCTCAGCCTGGGGCTGCTAGACGAGAGTTTCTGGGGCTCTACGGTATACGAATTCAACCCTAAGCGGGAGAATTTGTGCCCTTTTCATATGGGTTTTCATTCGGTGGGCGATCGGAGTGCGGGACGGATTTGCCCCGGTAAAGACATCGCACTCAAGATGCTGGTGGATGTCGTGAGTACGGTAGGCAAAGTGCGGCGAAGCTCTGAGCCCAACTTGCGGCGGTAATCAATCCAAAAGCTCGATCGGACAGCGGTTGAGACTGAGATATTGCACCATTCTCGCTTAACAGGCTTTTCGGCCCACCCGACAAGACATCAAGTTTATTGTGGGGTGTCCCGCCCGCCCTGGAATAACTTATTGGCAATGATGCAAGATGTGAGTTGAAACCGCACGCCACATAAATGATTGATCGATCAACTCAGAAATCAAGGGGGTATCTAATAGGAAACCAAAACACAACTATTTTGAGGATAAATAATACCATGTTAATCGAACAAAAGCAACTAAAAGACATCGCGAATTGGATGAAAGTAGAACATCCAGCGGAGTTACCCGAAGTCCTGCAAGGTATCTTTTTTATGGACGGGAATGTTTTACCAGACGATTGTCTGACGATGTATAGTTCAGACTGGAATGCTGAGGAACGGACGTTATTGCTGCGCGTTTTTGACCCTGTTATCTGGACATTTCATTCATCAATGGCGGGACGGATGTTAATTTATTTAGTCAAATTTTCTCGCTTCAGCTACTTGTTCCGATTCTCTGATGCAACTTTGCAGCACGGACACATCACGCCGATAGTGTTTGGATGGTCTGTGCCGCCGTGGCTGGTAGATTTTTTGATTGATCGAGATCCGAATACTCCGAATGGAGATATCTGGTATCGCACAAACTCGTTTTTCGGCAAACCCGCTGAGAGCGGATATATACTCCGCAGGGTTGTAGACAAAGATGGCAACTACACATCAGCCTTTCCAGATATGCTGTCTAAAGTTGAGAGTGATTGTTTAATCATTGCCAAAGAGTGAAAATTTTTACCAAAACTACAAAACCCGCTTCGTTAGGCGGGTTTTGTTGATCGAAGCGGCGGGATTTTAACCGACGACCCCCACTAACACAGTTTTATTTGCTAGCCTATAAAGGCTATGCAGCAAGCTCTAGCAGGCTGTTGTCAATTCTTCCTATCAATAATTCGGATAGTGTGTGATTGGCAAATGTAGAATAAGGGTTTCAGGGCGATTGCACAATCGATATCCCAACGGAAAATCAAGGGTTTCAGACTAGGACCTAAAAACAGTCCTGACTATCGATCGTTGACAGTGTAAAGCTTGAAACTAGAATGGGGAACACGAGTTCTCTGTAAAGTGCGATCGCCATCTCCTCATGGGATATTGAGGGTAGGAAACCTCTCCGTCCAGACTCATCATTATAACAAAAAATCTCGGTTTCACAAGGATTTAATTCAGTTTACACAAGCTCGACAGCTCGCATTTATCTAGGTCATTGTTGACAGGGTTGCAGTTTCTCTTTCCTGAATCTACTGTGCTCTCACTTGATTCAGGTAGATGAACACAAACATTCTCAAAATAGCTGGTTCTTTGGACTTAAAGTCCCTAGGTATTCACTTTGGAGGAATTTGTCATGACTAAACTTTCACAAATCGACTCTTATCAACTTGAGCAATTACTAAAACGCCTCGAACAAATTGAAGCTAAGCTCGGAATCAAAGTTGGCTCAGGTAGCGCAGAATCAGGTAAAGAAGCACAACATTTTTGTGCTTTGCCAAAGGTTCCTCCACGCACTTTCGATCCGAGCGTGTCGCCGGAGCGTGTTCGTCTAATACGGTTACTCGGGAAGAAGTGGGTTAACGGTACAAAATTACGTTATTACTTTTTTGAGAGTGGTTCCTATTCAGGCGGGAATGAACAGAAGGAGATTGTGCGACAGGGGTTTGAGGTGTGGAAGAAGGTAGGGATTGGTATCAAGTTTGAGGAAGTTCGCAACATCAGCGAGGCAGAGATACGAATCGGCTTTTTGGAAGGGGATGGAGCCTGGTCATATGTTGGCCGCGATACGATCGATATTCCTAAACAAGGCGAGCGTACCATGAACTTCGGATGGGATCTTCGGGCTGATCCCCGTGGGGTAGATGTCCCTGTTCACGAGATAGGTCACGCCTTAGGTTTCCCTCACGAGCACCAAAACCCGTTTGCAGGTATCGTATGGGACGAAGAAGCCGTTTATAAATATTTTGGTGCTCCTCCTAACGAGTGGGACCGAGATACAACTTTTTATAATGTGCTCCAAAAGCTTGCAGTAGGAGAAGTGGAGGGGTCAAAGTGGGACCCCAACTCAATCATGCATTACGCTTTTGCAGCGGGACTCATTGAGAAACCTGTGGAGTATCAGAACGGATTAAACCCTGCTGGCGGACTTTCTGAGCAGGATGTGTTGCAGGTACGATTATTCTATCCCCCGCTTGATGACTCCAGTTATACAGAACTTAAACCCTTCCATTCCGAGATTCTGTCCCTCGCGCCTGCTGAACAGAAAAACTTTGTGATCAAACCCTCTGCTACCCGAACCTATACAATTGGAACCTTCGGAAAACTAGATACAGTTATGGTTCTTTTCGAGGATCAGAGTGGTGATCTCAAATATGTTGCGGGTGACGACGACAGTGGCACAGACTTGAATGCACAAATCAATGTTCGGCTTTATCAAGGTCGGCGGTATGTGTTGAGAATCCGCTTATACTCTAACTTTTCTGGTGGTGAAGCCTCAGTGATGCTTTGGTAAGGGCTGCCGCAAAATTTTAGAGAGAAAAGCGATTTCTCAAAGTAGTGCATGGCCACCCGTAGGGTATATAGGGCAAGCTATTTTCTATTTTGTCTTTTTTCTCCCAATAGAAAGCGGGTAATTTGCTCATCAAGCAGCAGGTGATGCGCGAGGAAGGCGGGTTTGGGCTGATTGGGGTCTGAAACGAGGTACAGCAGGTTGTGGTGACTTAGGGGGGCAGAGAGCCTCCCGTCTCCTGCCTCAACACTCCAATTTCTAGCTTGGGTGCAAAAGTGAGATGCTCCCCAGGTAGGACACGGCGCTGTGTAACCGAAAATGATATTACTTCTGGCTCATCAGAGTTTATTTGCCATGATTATACAGCGTATTCTAGGTTCATAAAGTAGTAGGGAAAAGGCAATGCCTTTTCCCTACGGGGATTCATGGATCAGGGGTGTACTTCACAAATAACGTGGAATCTGCTGTAAAATGTTTGGTTTCACCCTTTTTTGATTTGCCAACCGTCTATTAATCCATCGTCCCTACAATATTCTCACCTAATTAATTAGCTCGATCGCACTAAAGGAGTGCAAAATCTGTGGCAGTAATCACGCTTGCAGGCACATTGCTGAGAGTTGCCAAAAGTTGCCCGGAACCAGTAACTCGGATGAGAGTAGAAGTATTCTCCGCAACAATGCTCAGTTGCGAGAAATTTAAACCACCAATTAAGCCGATCGAATCGATGCCGTATTGAAAGTCTAAAATAGTCTCGCTGCCGAGGTCAAGACCCAAGATAAATCCATCGTTCCCGGTGCCTCCAATCAAAGTATCATTCCCTTGATCTCCGAACAAGAAATCGTCCCCAGCACTGCCGAGCAAACTATCCTCATCCTTACCGCCGTAAAGAGTATCGTTCCCAGTCTCCCCGTTAACGGTATCCTGACCTTCATTGCCAAACAGCAAATCGTTGCCCAAACCGCCGCATATTTGGTCTTGTCCGCCCGTAGAACCAATGGGGAGGGGGCTACCAATATCTCCGTACACTGTATCTTCCCCCTCGCCGCCACAGATAGTATCACTTCCTTCATCGCCAAATAGCAGGTTGCTGCCCAATTCGCCCAGAACAACGTCATCCCCCTTGCCGGCACGCACTGTATCATTACCATCACCACCTGCGATCGTATCTTGATTTTTCTCCCCGCTGAGGAAGTCATCGCCGGCCAAACCGAACACCAAATCGTTGCCAGTCAAATCCGGGTCGAAGGGGTTAATAGTTCCCCCGTAGATAGTATCGTTACCCTGGTCGCCAATTAAAGTATCGCTTTCTTGGTCGCCGAAAATAATGTCGTCATCTTTGCCGCCGTAAACAACATCCTCGTTCTTGCCCGCAAAGATTAAATCATCTCCAGCAACCCCATTGAGGTAATCATTACCCTCATTGCCAAACAGCAAGTCCCTGTCTATATCTGGGCCAACCGGGAAAGCACTGTTAAGTCCCCCGTAAACATTATCATTGCCCCGCAATCCTGCCAACAAATCATCGCCGTCAAAACCATTTATTTCGTCACCGTTATTCGTGCCGAAAATAGTGTCATTACCGTTAGTACCGTTGCGGCTATTAGTGACAGCATTTGGACCGCGAATACTGCTAAGGCTGGGTAAAACAATTTGCGAACAAATGCAGTCAACATCTTGTCCTTCTTGCGGTGGTGTTGGTGTTGGTTGGACTTGGGCCAAGGAATTGCCAAAGTTAATATTGCTAACATTAGTGCCGCTGACAGCAATAATATCAGCAGGATTGGCAGTAGTTTGCGTCCAACTAGGTTGATTGACTTCCCGAACTCGATAAGTTCCCGGGCCTAAATTGGCTAAACTGTAGCCGCCAAAACTATCAGTTGAAGTGTTAACTTCTCCAGCATCTAAAGAGTCATTGCTGTTAGCATCAAGAAAGATTTGCCAGTTCGGCAATAGCGGTTCTTGAGTATCCAAAACCCCATTGTTATTGAGGTCATTAAACTTGCTGCCGGAGATACTAATATTTTGGAAATTGCCAAAATTAACGTTCGATTGACTTTCGCCACTACCCAGATTAACCGCCGCCGGATTAGCAGTAGTTTGCGTCCACCCAGTCTGCTGGACTTCCCGCACATTGTATGTGCCGGGATTGAGGTTGTTGAAGCTGTAATTACCAGAATTGTCAGTGGTAACAGTAGTTTCGCCATCATCTAAAGAGTTGTTCCCGTTAGCGTCCAGGAAAATTTGCCATCCCGAAAGACCAGTTTCCTCCGCATCCTGAGTACCGTTGCCATTGCCGTCGTTGAATTTAAGACCGCTGATGCTGCTTTGTGGGACGGGAGTCGGAGGCAGAGGCGGAGTCGGAGTCGGAGTTGGAGGCGGAGTCGGAGTCGGAGTTGGAGTTGGAGGGGGAGGAAACGTGGATCGATTGCCAAAATTAACTGTAGCAGGAGTAGTTTGACCTGCTGCCAGAGTCACCGAAACCGGGTTTGGAGTAGTTGGCGCAATGTCCGCCGGTACAAGTTCCTGGACGCTGTAAGTACCTGCAGGCAAGTTGGGGAAAGTGAAACTGCCCTCAGCCCCGGTGTTAACGGAAGTTTCATTTGTATCTAGATTGTTGTTGTTATTGGTGTCAAGGAAAATCCTAAATCCGGAAACACCAAGTTCTCCGGCTGTTTGAGTGCCGTTGCCATCAATGTCGTTAAATGTAATTCCGGTGATGCTGCCTAGTACAGTGGGTATTGTTTGGTTGCCGAAATTAACGGTAGCAGGAGTAGTTTGACCTGCTGTCAAAATCACTGGGGGCGGGTTTTGAGTAGTTTGCCGACTGCCAACTGGCACAACTTCCCGAACGTTGTAAGTGCCCGCAGGCAAGTTGCCGAAAGTGAAGCCGCCGTTAGCATCGGTAGTTGCGGAAGTTTCGCCGGCACCGAGGATGCCGTCACCGTTTGTGTCTAGGAAAACTGTAACTCCGGGAACACCAAGTTCTCCGGCAGCTTGAGTGCCGTTGCCGTCAATGTCGTTAAATTTGAGGCCCGTGATGGTACTCAGTGGTACTGGTATTGCTTGGTTGCCAAAATTAACGGTAGCAGGAGTAGTTTGACCGGCTGTCAAAATCACTGCAACCGGGTTAGCCGTAGTTGTTTGGCTTCCAGGCGGTACAACTTCCCGGACATTGTAAGTGCCTGCGGGCAAGTTGGGGAAAGTAAAGCTGCCATTGGCCCCAGTCGTTGCGGAAGTTTCTCCGGCACCGAGGATGCCGTCACCGTTTGTGTCGAGGAACACTGTAACTCCGGCGACGCCAAGTTCTCCGGCTGCTTGCGTACCATTGCCGTCAATGTCGTTAAATTTGATGCCGGTGATGGTACTCAGCGGTACGACAACGGGAACAGGCTGTGCGGAAAATTCCGAGGTGTTGCCGGCGGCGTCGGTTGCTGTCGCGGTGATTAATTGGCCTGCGGTGACTGCTGCTGGGAAAGTTTGATTAAAAGCAGCGTTGCCCGTGGCGTCAGTAGTTACCGGGATAGAAGCGATGAAGGTTTGGCCTTGGGTGCTGGGGGGAGTGTTGGCGAAAATTTGGAGGGTGAATGTGGTACTGGGAATGCTATTGTAAGTTCCCGCGACGGTGACGCTGCCAGCGCTGGCGGTAGCGGTGGTGAGTACGGGGGTGTTTTGGAGATTGTTTGCACCGATGTCGGCGTCACCAGCATCGTTGGCGGTGATGCCGTTGTTGCCAAGGTCGATACCTAAGCCAAGGTTGGCGAAGATTGAGTTGTTTTGGATGCTATTTCCGGTACCAGAATTAACTGTGACCCCAGCTATAGCGTTATTGGCTATAGTATTCCCCACGCCCGGTGCTGTGCCGCCGATCGCATTATTGGAAGAGTCAACCAATACCCCAGGAGCGCTATTCGCCACTGCGGTAGTGCCGTCGGTTCCGACGCCGATGAAGTTTCCCCGCACAAAGTTACCTGTAGCTCCGGCATTAATGATGACACCGCTACTGCTATTGCCAGAAATGACGTTGCGCTCGCCTGCCGTCGAGTCCCCGCCAATTGTATTGTTGGTGGCATTGGCAGTGATGGCAACGCCAAAACCGGCGTTGGCGATGGCTGCCGTACCTGCGGTATTGGTGCCGATGAAATTGCCCCGCACACTGTTCCCTGTGGCACCGACACCCGAGATGCTGATGCCACTGCCAACATTGCCAGAAATAATGTTCCGAACCGCTGCTGTATTGCCACCGATCGTATTGTTGATCCCATTGTCTATGACGACACCTGCACCGTTGCTCAAGGCTGTTCCAGCGGCATTGAGGCCGATGAAATTGGCTTGGACAGCGTTGCTGCTGCTATTGTCAACAATGCTGATTCCGCTGTTAGCATTACCGGAAATGACGTTGCCAGCACCTGTTACACTACCGCCAATCGTATTATTGTTTGCGCTTCCCTGGACAGCTACGCCCACACTATTTGCAACTGCATTGGTACCGCTGACATCTGTACCGATGTAGTTGCCTAGGAGTTGGTTATTGATGGCTGCCGTGCCAGCAATGACTGCGCCAGTACCGTTACCGGAAATAATATTGCGGGCCGCTGCCGTGCTGCCCCCAACTATATTGTTAGCTGCCTCTTGGATAACTACTCCGGCACCGATGTTAGCTACTGCCGCGGTACCCGCTGCATTAGTGCCAATAAAGTTGCCCAGTACAGAGTTGCTCCCGCCAGCAATGATGACACCGAAAGTAGTATTGCCGGAAATGACATTGCGATCGCCCGGGTTAAGCCCGCCAATTATGTTACCGGTCGCACCGGACTGAATGACGAGGCCAAATACGCCGTTGGGCCTGGCCAGAGTGCCCGTGGCATCCAGACCGATGTAATTGCCAGATACTGTGTTCCCATTACTTTCAACAGAGATGCCTGCGGTGGTGAAACCATTGATTATTAATCCCTGCACCGTGCTGCCACCGCTACCAGCAGCAAGGATCAGACCGTTTCCAACGGTATTGTTGCCAGATAGCTGGATAAGTGGGATGCCTGCAAATCCAGTCTGCGAGGTACCGTTAATGATTACGGGAGCGGTAATAGGTGGCAAGATCGAGAGGGGCGCGATCGTCTGCAAGCCTGTACCAATGGCAAAGTTAATATTGTGCGGCGGTGCGGCCGCTGCATTCGCATCCGTAATCGCTTGTCGCAGCGAACCAGGCCCAGAGTCAGCGGTATTAATAACAGTAAACGTCGCCAAGGTATGCGCGTAACTTGCCATTACCTCCGGCTCTATCGCCAATCCTGTTTTAATCGCTCCCGTAGCGTATTCAAGTACCCAGTTTCCGCCTTTTTGGGCACTGCCCGTAATATCTGCAGAAGCAGCAATATTAGCTTTTGTGAACTTGCTCAGCTTTTGTACAAAAGCCTCTCCTTTTTCACCTGCTGCTACGTTACATCCGTATAGCAGAATTTCAAATCGATTTTTAATTGAGTTGACAGATGACGAAAACCACTGTTTCAAACTGTCGCGATATGTTTCTAAATTGTCGGAATTCAGGCTAGTGTGCCCTAACTGCAAACTTCCCGATTCCCCGTGAGAAATAATGTGAACGCTTTCTATACCTTTGCGGAGCTGCAATGCTTCGGCAATTTGTTCGATGCCGTCCCGCGTGCGATCGACTAAAATTACCTCTGTACCCGTTTTAACTCCTGTGGCCAGACTTTGCCAATCTTCAACTGCTGAATCTACGAATACTATTTGTTGGTTTTTCATAATTACTGTTTCCCCATGCACCTAGTTAGGTTTTCAAAATGTTGTTTCCCTGCGATGATAGTCGCTACTTCAATCCACCACAAATACGGCTACCACAAAACCTGCCTTTAACTCAGTAAAATTTGTACAGACAAAGCTTTACGATTATCTATTTTGGTGATTCTTGTAAATCTGTTGGATCTGGAAAGTTGCTCGATCGCACTTTTTCATTATCAATTTAAAAAAACCAGACCGCAGGTACAGCTAGCTTGTTCCCGATTACGGAAATTTTTCAAAAAACGTAAGTATAATTTACACAACTTAATGTACGGTTTTTTACTAAGTACACTTTTGTGAAAAAGAATCCAACTCTACACAAATTCCAAAGCCAGAGAGTGGCAGGTATCCAGCAATTCTTCACTCTCAAATCTCCAGTCTCGAATCTCAAACCGCAGGGCTGGGATTTTGGCAAATTCAGCGTGTCCCTCATAACATAGAGGAATAGTCGCCTTCATGGCATCATAGAAACTTGTCCCTCACATCATTGAAATCGATGACCCCTCAAAACTCCCCTGTTTCGCCCGTCACTTGGAAAGAAGACCGAGTTCTGCTAATTGACCAAAACCGGCTGCCGAAAGAATACGGTGTAGTCGAAATTAGCCGCTACGAAGATATGGCTGAGGCGATTAAAACTATGATAGTCCGAGGTGCTCCGGCGATCGGGGTAGCAGCAGCCTACGGGATGTATTTGGGGGCGCGAGAAATCGAAACGGGCGATCGCACCGAGTTTTTTACTAAATTAGAACAAGTTGGCGAGTTATTGCGATCGACTCGTCCGACTGCGGTTAATTTGTTTTGGGCAATATCGCGAATGCTCAAAACAGCCGAGAAAACTAGCGGTTCTGTCGAACAAGTGCAAAAAACTTTGTTAGAAATGGCTAAAACCATTCAAGCAGAAGACTTGCAAACTTGTAAAGATATCGGCGACAAAGGTTTAGAAGTTCTGCCAGCTACACCCGAAAAATTGAACTTACTAACTCACTGCAATGCAGGTGCATTAGCAACTGCAGGCTACGGTACTGCTTTAGGTGTATTTCGTTCTGCTTGGCGAGAAGGAAGACTCGGAAGAGTTTTTGCAGACGAAACTCGGCCCCGTCTCCAAGGTGCAAAACTAACCACTTGGGAATGCGTGCAAGAAGGAATTCCCGTCACATTAATAGCTGACAATATGGCCGCTCACTGCATGAAACTCGGCATGATTCACGCAGTAGTTGTCGGTGCAGACAGAATCGCTGCTAACGGCGACGCTGCCAATAAAATTGGCACTTACAGTTTAGCAATTGTTGCCAAAGCTCACAACGTCCCGTTTTTTGTTGCCGCTCCTCTGTCAACCATTGATTTTGAGCTTTCCGACGGCAGCAAAATCCCCATTGAAGAACGCGATCCAGTTGAAATGTATCAAGTTGGAACTACGCGAATTTGTCCTGTGGGAGTCGAATTTTACAATCCAGCTTTTGATGTAACTCCGGCCGAATTAATCTCAGGAATTATTACAGAACACGGCACGGTTGCTCCTGGGGCGTTGAAACAGTTTCAGGCAAAACAATTAGTATGATTGTATGTTGCTCAACCGCTCATTCCACCTGTTATCTGTGAAATTAAGCATGATTCCTAGCAGCAGTAACTGGCAGCTCAAAGTTGCGATCGCAGCTCTAACTCTGCCAGTTTTTTTCAGCACGGTCTCGGAAGCTCAAGTGTCACAAACTCTTAAAGCTAAGGAATTACAAGCGAAAAATTTTGTGGGTTCGATGAATAAAGCTCAGCAAGTTTACTATGCTGAGAAAGCAGGCTTTACAAGTTCTGTTTCCACTCTATTGGTTTATATGGGGCTCCAAATTAAACCTGACGCAGCCAATTACAGCTACTCGATCGGCATGATGAAAAAAGGTGCTGTATTTAACTACGGAGTATCAAAGCAAGCTAATCTCAAAAGTTTTGTGGGGGGAGTCTTTTTGGTGGGAAACAAGACCCAAACAATCTTGTGTATAAATGCTGCTCCTGGCAAGACTAAACCAGCTAATCCAACTAATACCAAAGGGGTTTTAGCCTGCGGTGCTAATACAGCCAAACTTACTCAATAAATTATGTCTAATTTACTGGGGAATTTTACAAATAACTGGATAGTAAATGCAGATTTAGCTAAGCAATTGCTGGAACAAGAAGCTACTTTACTAGATGCTCGTGTACCCATTTTAAAGTGGTTGTGCCGTCTCCCACCGGCTATTCCCGTAACTTGGCAGGAATTTTCGCGATCGGACTTTCCCAACAAAGGAAAAATTATCGAAAATAACACAGTTTTAACTCAAAAACTGCAAGCAATTTGTATTTGTCAAGACAAACCTGTCATAGTCGTTGCCGATTCTGTAAAAGGGTGGGGCGAAGAGGGGCGAATGGTTTGGATATTGCGGACTTTGGGACACGAAAAAGCAGTTTTTGTCGATGGAGGATATCGGGCTTTAATCAAAGCTGGAATTAATCGAGTGAAATCTGCAAACAATCCATCGAAAACAGGAGATTTTGTAATATCTCGCCGATTGAATTGGGAAATTCAGCGGGATGAATTGAAAACTATTTTAGGCAATGATAATTTAGTAGTTATCGACGCCAGAACACCGCAAGAATATGCAGGTAAAACACCTTACGGAGAAAAGCGAGGCGGCCACATTCCCGGTGCGGTTCACCTTTACTACAAACAGTTGATGGACAAACAGGGAAAACTGCTGGATCGCGGGGAAATAGTTGCTATTTTGCAGCAAAAAGGAGTTTCGCAGTCAACTCAAATTGTGAGTTATTGTACTGGGGGAATTCGCTCTGCCTGGTTGACTTGTGTCTTGACAAATGTGGGATTTAATGCTAAGAATTATGCAGGTTCAATGTGGGAATGGTCGGCTTCGCCGGCAGATAGCTATCCTCTTTCAATAAGCCTTTCAGGGGCGGGCTAGAAGCCCACCCCACAATAAAATTTAATGTTTGTGGAACAGGCCGGAAAGCCTGTTAAGTGAGAATGGTATCTGAACTCAGATTCAACCTATTAACTACAAACGATCGAGGTTGAGAATCTCAACCGACTTGTTCGATATACTGAGCGAGATCGTCGCGCAGGCGGCTGAGTTCGGCTTCGGTGGTCACGCGCACGCGATCGTCCCTAACCGTAATCAGCACTTTTGCAGCAAAAGGAGTTGGCCAGATATTCGGGTTGCAGAAAACTTCCAAAAAGACATCTCCTGCATACCGATATTCCATCGGTTTTTGGGGAGAAGCTTTAGCGCCAGCGGTTTTGGCTGCTACAGCTTTCAAGCTTTCCATCAAAGCTGCAATTTCGCTTTGCAAATCCCGCGCGGCTTGCGGGGAAAAGCTAAAGGAGACAGAACCCTCAACTAAATTCAGTGTCAGCGGAGAAAGAGACATGGGCAATGAAATTTAACATACGATTGTTAATGATAAAAAATATAGTAACCCAAAAGAAGTACATTCCCGCTCAATTGGACTGCGAGAATGCTATTAATTAAAAATTGTCTCAAGAAGCTAGGCTAAATTAATGAATATAAATCTAGTCGCAAGCTAGATTCAGCAATACTTTTAACCTTTTATGACTTGATAAGCTTTAAACTAGAAACCAGAAAACTTGACGGCTGAGCGAGGATATTTTATGGTTGCCGATAACCGTTCCGAAGTCCGCAAGGTTTTAATAATTACCTTATTGCTAAATTTGCTGGTGATGGCAATTAAAGCAGCCGTGGGATGGCTGACGGGTTCCCTCAGTTTGCTGGCAGATGCTTTGCACAGCGTCACGGACAGCGCTAATAATATTTTAGGATTGGTAACTAATCATTATGCCAATCCGCAGCCCGATCGCGATCATCCCTACGGACACCAAAAATTTGATGCTCTCGGAGCTCTGGGAATTGCTGTTTTTCTGGGAATTGCCTGTTTTGAAATTCTCAGCGGTGCTGTCGAAAGGCTGATTAACGGCGGTAAAGTTGTCAAAATATCCCCAAATGAACTGTGGATTTTGCTGATTGTACTGGGGATTAATATTTTTGTCACTTTTTACGAGCGCAGAGTTGGCAAACGCCTTGGTAGCGCGATTTTAGTGGCTGACGCCCAGCACACGATGAGCGATGTTTGGGTGACAATTATGGTCATCGGCGGGTTGATTGGTGTTTGGCAAGGGCAGGTTTGGAATATACCTCAACTGCAATTCCTGGATGTGTTTTTGTCTTTTCCTGTGGCTGTTTTGGTATTTAGAAGCGGTTGGAAGGTTTTAACAGAAAATCTGCCTTGGTTGGTGGATGAAATGGCGATCGCACCGGAGGTTATTCACGCGATCGCGATCGATGTGCCGGGGGTTGTCAACTGTCACTCGATCGCCTCCCGTGGCGTTGTAGGGCGTCAAGTATTTATTGATATGCACATGATTGTCGATGCTGTCGATGTAGAAACAGCTCACCGGATTACAGAAGAAGTAGAAGCCCGTTTGGAAGAACGTTTCAGCCCTGTACGCATCTTAATTCACGTTGAGCCGCCGGCTTACCATTCCGACCAAATTAGCTACGATTCTGAAGAAAAGGAAGAAGGAAAGAGGAAGCAGGAACGAGGAAAAATGTAGGCTGTATCCCCAGCAAACAGCAGCTTGAGGGATGAAGGAGGAAGGCGGTTTTTGCGATCGCAATTCCTCTAATTTTTTAAATGCTATCAAGGGAATTAATGCGATCGCACTTAATTTAGTGCTAGTTTTCCACAGGAAAAGGGGGGTTTTCCACAGAAATCAGCAAGTTTTCCACAATAGCTTTGATAATTATCGAGCAAAAGACTATTGGTACAAGTTCGCAGTTTTTTGGATTTCTACGGCCATTTTCTGTCGCAAGTTCCAAGGTAGCAGAATTTCGACTTCTGAACCTAAAGCGCGCAACCACCTCAGCGGGTAGTAGTCTGTCTCTCGGTAAGTGACTTGGTAGTAAGCATCGTCGGTTGGGCGAGACTGGAGAATTTGTAAAAGTGCCGATCGGTGTTCTGGGTTGGGAGTGTATTGTGTGATTAATGTGGCGGCGCGATCGATATCTATGGCGGTACAGGTAGAGTGAATGCTGATTCCCTGCATATAACTTTGATGAAAAGTGCGATCGAACCGCAATACCATCAGGGCAGTTTCTTTATAAAAATCGCAGCCCCAAGCTTCCTTTAACATATCGTTAACTGTGTTGGGAGTTGGCAGGTTATTTTCCTGATATTTTTCTTTGAGTAATTGCGGAACCCGAGAATCTTGCCAGTCCAAGGATTCTAGACGTTTTGAAATAATGCGATCGAGCCGATATTTGTACCAATTAATTTCACCTCTCGGGGTGCTGCCGTAGGCACACAAATATTTAGCTCGATCCATAAAGTAAATACAAACAGGATAAACAACGCACTCTTTAATCTGATTTTGATGAGCGCTGCGATAAGTTAATAGCAAAGGAGCGATATTTTGAGAATCCCACATTTCCTGCAATTCGCTCTGAAATTGATCGACAGCATCTTGCATGGGACTAGATTCGGGTACGAGATAATCAACGTACAAAAAGACGCGGTGATTATCTTCATCAACTACCTCTTCTGAAAATTGGTCTGCTAATAAAGGCAAACTCGGGTCTAGAAAACTAAACATCCCCAAAGTAGCAGCGAGATAAGCCTGTGTTTTTGGAGTCAAATTGCTGTCTGTATTGGGGTTTTCTGTTTGACTGGAAAGTGGCGGTATTGTGTCAACTCGGCGGTAGTTTTTACTTCTACCCGTCACCCTGGTTAACCGTTGCAGCAAATTCCGACTTACCAATAAATCGAAGTCATTTTGCAGGGATTTACGTACCTGAGCGAATAACTTTTCTGCCAAGAGCTTGTCTAAATCAGCATCGGTAATCGTAGTTATTTGTTTTTGCAAAGAATGCCGCCACTCGTTTACAGATACATTCCATTTTGTCAACCACTGTTGCGTTGTTTTGTTGCAAGCACAATTGGGGTCTGAATAGTTAAGAATATCTTCCTGCTTTTCATCTTTATAATTTTTGCCAAAGAAAGCTTCGCGCCAATCAGCATAGGTAAAGGGACTGCTAAGGGCAATATATCCCTCGTCGCTGTACAGCCAACTTACCAAAACCCACAACCGGATGGCGCGGGTGAGATTTTGAATTTGGTCGAGAGTTCCGTTGGCGAAATCCTCTAGGAGTCTGGGGTGTGGCGGATTGCGAAATGTTGGGTTCATGGTGGGTTGAGGGATTTAAATTGTGTTTTATAGCGTAAGGGCGATCGGAAGGGGGTGTTTCCGATAGTATGCAATAATCCGGGAGATCGAGTGGGAATAGCTGATGACTACTTACAAGATTGAACTTCAGGGTGAAGTGTTAAAAATTGGATTTGGAGAAGCTGCTCAAAACGACCAAATTGTGCGAGATGCGGCGACTCGTTTGGCAGAAATGAGCAATTCTGGGGAATTGTCGGGAGGGCGGCTAATTAAAATTAATGGGCCGGCATCTGTACCTGTAGCTTGTGTTTTGGTTCACAAAGTTTCTCATCTTTACGGTGCAGTTGGAGTTTTCGATCCGAAGTTGGGAAAATATGTAATTGCTATTACTCACAATCCTGAGTATAATTTGGGTGACTTAGTTGATTGATAGTTCGCTAGGTAATTGAGGAAGTTTTAGATATGACATCACAAGAAGTTGCTCTCCAAGTTATCCAGCAAGCTATCTGCACTTTAGCAGGTTGGGCTGACTCAAGTTTCCGCAATTGGTTTCCGCATCAACTTTCAATAGAACATCTAGCGGTGACTAAAGCAAAAGAATTATTATCAGGGCATGACGAGCCGACAATAAGTTATTTGGAGTTGCTATTTGATGCGGTTAAGTTGTCAGAGGGTAAGCAACCAAAGGAGCGACATTATTGTCCGGTAGTGGCGATCAAAGCTAGCGATAATTCTTACCCGTCTATTCCTTATCCCTTGACAAAACCTCCTGATTTAGAAGCATATAAAGCATATAAAACCATTGTCAGACAAGAGTTAGAAAATATTCGCAAAGAAGATTGGCAAAACTTATCGCTGCTTACTTTGATTTTAGAGAAATACGGTTCTTGTCTCAGCTTTGGCGAGAAGGATATTGCTTTGATAGATATGGTGCGATCGACTGCTGCGGTAGCATCTGCTTTGGTGGACAATCCTGATGCAACTGATCTCGGTTTAATTGCCGGTGACTTATCGGGAATTCAAAAGTTTATTTACACCATTGCTTCTGACGGTGCGCTGAAATCTCTCCGCGCTCGGAGTTTTTATCTGGAATTAGTCACAGAAGAAATTGTTCAGCAGCTTTTGGAAGAGTTAAAGTTACCACGTACTAATGTTATTTATGCGGGTGGCGGTAATTTATATTTGCTGGCCTCAAACGATACAATAAAGGTTCAAGCTGCTTTAGGTACGATTAAAGAGCGATTTAATAAGTGGCTAAAAAATACCTTTCAAGGTAAACTGTTTTTAGCGATCGATTATTTACCTGTGCCAACTACAGCTCTAAAAACTAAAGAATTTGCCGATCTCTGGACACACGTAACCAAGAACCTCGCCAAGCAGAAACTTCGCAAGTTTGAAGGTCACATTCATAACTTTATCCAACCCAAACCGAGTCATGAACCTTGTCGAGTTTGCAATCGCGATGATTTGCAAAGTCTCAAAATTTTAAATCGCTTTGAGCCTGATTCGTCTCGTGCTTGTTGGATGTGTCGCACTATGTTTGAGCTGGGCGATGAATTGTTTGATGTTAAGGCAATAGTGCGCTCTAAGCGATCGAATATTAAAGGCGGAGTCCAAAGAATTTATTTGCCAAATTTTTATTACTACTTTTTTCAAGAAGGCGAACTAGCCTTACAAGTAGCTAAAGATGATGAAACAGTCTTGCTCGTTAACAATTGGGACTTAAAAAAATATCACAAAAATAATACTGTACCGTTGTTATTGGGAAACTATGCTCAGCGAAACGAAGAAGAATCGGGTTTTATCCGAGCAGGTGAAATGGCAGAGAAAGCCAAGAAAGCAGGAGCGATTCCTAGAGTTGGTTACTTGCGGATGGATGTAGATAGACTGGGGCGGATTTTTGCTGAAGGTTTGGGTGAAAATCAAACTTTACCAAGATTGGCTGGACTTTCTCGCCAAATGAGTTACTTCTTTAAAGTCTATCTTAATAGTTTGGCAAAAAACCGCAAGGAGAATTTCCTAGAAACTCGAAACAGTGTTAAAATTTTAGAGAAGGCAAAATGTTTAACCGAGGGCGATCGCCCAAATCTTCTGTTCATTTACGCGGGTGGCGACGATCTATTTGTCAGCGGTGCATGGAATGAGATAGTTGAATTTGCCTTTGACGTTTACCAGTGTTTCCGAGCTTATACGGGAAAAAATCCAGATATTACATTATCTGGGGGAATTAGCATTGATACTGCTAAATTTCCTCTCTATCAAGCGGCTAAAACATCGGGCGAGGCCGAAGAATCTGCTAAAGGCAATGGTCGCGATAGTTTGGGTTTGTTTGGAGGTAAGTTTAAATGGGATGAATGGTTGGGAATTCAAGAAAACTGGGCTGTCATAGACGAGGAGATTAGAAACTACTTAAGCCCAGAATTTAAACCGGATCTGTGGGGGATATTTCCCCTCGTCGAGCCACTGAAAAATCTAGATATCAATTACTCCCGAAGTTTTATTCGCAACCTGTTGATGACTGCGGAAGCTCAAGAAAATATGCTGGAAAAAATTCAGGATAAATCGGAAGAGCAACAAAGAGAAATTCGTTACTACTTACATTTGCCTAAAATCGTTTATACTCTGGCGCGACTTCCCAGCCAAGTCCGAGACAATGAGAATTTTGCCCCAGTGCGAACTTCTCTGAAAAATCCGTATAACGCGCCTTATTTTAGGGCTATCGCAACTTGGCTTGAACTACTAAACCGCTAATATCAAAATGCCTGAACCACCTAAAAAAGCCAATTTTCCAAATCTCCATAATCCTGCAAATATACAGGAAAAACAACAACTACACACCTCGGCAGACAAGACGGTTATGTCCACTGAACCGCCTTTAGAAATAACAAAAAGGATAGTTAAAACAATTACTGGATTAGAAAGTTTAAAAACTTATCCGATTCGTGACTTGGTTAAACACGCCGAGGAGTTTGGTCTTTATTTGAAGCAGCAACGATTAGAAACTAATCAGGTTCGCAAGTTCCTCGACGCTGTGAACAAGATGAAAGTCACTTTGGCTCAAACAAATGACTTTTCCAAAATAGAAACTGAAGTAGTTCTCCTCAAACCAAAACTCGCCTACGCTGCGGCGAGACAAAAAGCTGCAAAACCGATGAGTGATGTGATGTCACCGGCGATCGACAAAGTACGCAGCACCGAAGATTTTGAGCGTCTCGTTCAACTGATTGAATCAATTATTGCCTATCACAAAGCAGAAGGTGGAAAATAGCTATGCCTGTATCTCTTACACAAAAACCTTTACTCGGTAAAGTTCGCATTACCAGTACGCTGAATGTAGAAACCGGATTGCACATTGGCGGAGGAGGAGAAAGCCTGGATATCGGAGGACTGGATAAACCTGTCATTCGCGATCCTTTAACTCAGCATCCTTATTTACCTGGCTCGTCAATTAAAGGCAAACTGCGTTCAATTTTAGAACGATTGGAAAACAAGCCAGTTAACAGACCAGGAGGAAGCGGTACTTATCGGTACGAAAGCGATGATTTAGTCGATGGATTTACAGAAGTTAAACAGGGAAAGGAAAAACCACCTCTGCTAATTTTTTACGACGGCGCTAAAAATTGCAAAGTCTGCCGCATTTTTGGCTCTACGGGGGTAGATTGTTGGGTTAAAGCTGATGCCGTTGAGGTCGAGCAATTAGAAGCAGTAAAAGACAGTTCCCAGCGAAGGATTGCTAAAGCTAATGATGGCAGTAGATTGGGAAGTTTTGTAGAGGAAAGGGAAGGAGAACTTGGAGAATTATACACAAAAGTTAAAGGACGGAATGCCACAGCACGTTTGATTGTTCGGGACTGTCATTTACAGAGGGAATCTGCGGAAAAACTTGAGAGGGTAAATACCGGACTCTACATGACAGAGTGGAAGTTTGAAAACGGTATCGATCGCATTACAGCAGCAGCCAATCCCAGACAAGTAGAAAGGGTTCCTGCTGGGTCAAAATTTCAGTTTGAACTGATCTACACGGTTGAAGATGCTTCTCAAGCTATTGAGGATTTGCAGAATCTGGCGATCGCACTTGCATTATTAGAAGATGATGCTCTCGGCGGACACGGTTCTCGCGGCTATGGCAAAGTCAAATTTGCGAATTTTAAGTTTTCTTTTCGCAGCTTAAATCAATACCGTCAGATAGCCAGCGGAGAATCAGGTTTGCCCCCAATTCAACCCGTGGCTAATACAGAAGCACTTCTCGAAAACTTCGGCAGCTTCCGCGATGAAATTCAGCAGCGATTGCTGCCAGGAGATGGGGGCGAAGTATGAATCACTGGAGATTAGTTAAACTCAATTTTGGCAACTCTCCCGCTCATTTTGGGGAATTGGGAATTGGCATGGAGGAGACGAGCGAGCGCGTGCGTTCTGACACTCTATTTAGTGCTTGGATTAGTGCTTGCGCTCGATTGTTTAAGAAAGATGACTTTGAGAAAGTATTGGAGCGGTTTCTCAACCCGCAGCCATCCGTAACGATGAGTTCGACGTTTGTCTATCGCCATCACGACGATCGCGATATTTACTATTTGCCGCGTCCTTTAAAGTTTCCCGCTAACTACCCTGCTGGTGACGGAGACTTAGAATTTTTCAAGGCTTACAAAAAGATTAATTATCTGCCTTTAGAAGTGTGGCATAAATGGTATCAGGGAGAAGGATTTACCAGTGAGGACAGACAAGAACTAATTAAGGAGACTAACAAGAAAAAATCTGATGGCTTTTTGCACGAACAGGGAACTTTTAGCTATAAAGAAGCCTTTAAAATCGGTCAAGAACCAAAAATAGCAGTAGACCGCGTTACCCGATCAACCAACTTTTATCATACAGGTTTTGTGCAATTCCAATGGGAGCAAAATGGTAACGATATCAAAAGTCTATCGGGTTTGTACTTCCTGCTCAACTTTTCTCAGAAAGACGAAACCTTAGAAAATCAACTATATGCTGCTTTACAACTGCTTGGTGAAGAAGGAATAGGAGGCGAACGCAGCAGCGGTGCAGGACACTTTGAGGTTGAATGGTTGTCGTTACCTGAATTTTGGCAAAAAGTAGTGGATTTCAAGGCAAGTCATTACAGTCTAATGAGTTTATTCTGGGATGATGATTTGTCAGCGCTAAAGCATTTGATAACCGAAGATAAAGATGCTTGCTATGAAACTATAGAGCGAGGAGGTTGGATTTCAGGGCAACAGTTGCGTCGCCAAATGCTGCGAATGTTTGTGGAAGGTTCGGTTTTTTCGTCGCCGCCGCTAGGAAAAATTGCTGATGTTACACCTCATCAATTAATAGATAAACAAACTAAGAAACCTAAAAATCATCCGATCTACCGCAGCGGCATTAGTTTGAGTCTTCCTATCAAAGTCAAGAGTGAATAAATATCATGATTGCTACTTCTTACCTTGCCATCAAAAAGCCTGAAGCTTCCGAATCAAAGCGGATTCAGCTAACAAGTCCTATTTTACATATCGGCTCGGAAGTCTCGCGCTTGAATCCTTTTGAATATGTCCAGACATCTAAAAGGGTATATCTTCCAGATCGGGAAGCTTTAGCAAAAGTGCTGTATCAAGGGGGTCGATTGGACGATTATATTCGTACTATTGAAGAGTCCAAAAATATTACTAAATTGCTTGAAGATGTTTTGGGCGATCAATGGTGGAATGCTACAGGTGAAGATGGCGATCGCATTTTTCCTGAAATTGCCGTCAGTCATAAATGGACTGAAAATCCGGTGACAGATTTGCGTCCGATGATTCGCAACGGCATGGGACAATTGTATATTCCCGGTTCGTCGATTAAAGGGGCAATTAGAACTGCGATCGCCTACCACCTCCTCAAACATGAAAAAAAATATCAACTACCAGAATCGGCCAGCCTTAGTGTCATAGAAATCAAATTACGAGAAAAACTTGGTAGAGGGGAAGTCGCAAATAAACACCAACAAAAAAAATTAGATGATGAATTATTCATGGATAGTTTATTTTCTGATTTTGAACTCTCCTATCAAGGGCGAGCGGTCAAAAGCAAAATTGGGCCTAACACGGACTTCATGCGAGCCATTAAAGTCACCGATTCTCAGCATCTGCTAGAATTCAAAAAAGTCACTCAGCAAGGAAAGAATGTATTTTTTAACTTACCTATAGTTGCTGAAGTTATTGTCTCCAGCCGCTTTCCAGATTATAAAGCAAAATATCGCGCTTCCATTTATGCGGAAATGGTTCGCAACGTGCAGACTGAATTCACCCTGAGTCTGGATACGGAAATGCTGCAATGGTTCACTCACAACGAAGGGATGCAAATACCGTTTAAAAATCTGGATGAACTGCTGAAAATTTGTCAAGAGTTTGCTCAAGAGCAATGGGATGCTGAACATGATTATTGGGAGGATATCAAAAATAATCGCTCTCAAGGTAAAGACTTAAGTTTCAGCTATATTCAGGAACTATACGAACCGACTGAGTGCCCTTATAGCTTAAGGGTTGGTTGGGCAAGCGGAATGTTGGGAACTACGGTTAGTTTATGTCTTGATGAGAAATTGGTAGCAGAAATCCGTGATACTTGCGGAATCAAAGCACCTGGTTTTGAAGCACCAAAATCGCGGCGGACTGTTGTAGATCATAAGGGCGATATCAAATATGTACCTGGATGGGTAAAGTTTAAGCCATGCTAATTCGTTCTACCTGGACATTAACTGTATCCGAACCCGCTCTTTTGCCGCGCGCCTACCATTTAGAATTGGTGAAGGAGTTGCATCGCCGATTAGGATTAGAAGTCGGGAGTGAGGCTGTACCTTCTGTAAGTTTTTCAGGAATTCAGGGTTTCTACCAAGTTTCCAAAGATTTTCAGACGTTTACACCTGATGAGTTTTATACCTTGTCTTTGTCTGGCTTGCAGGAAAATGCTGCAAAAGCGATCGCCTCCCTGAATCTCTCACCATCTCTCGAATTTCTCGGTGCTAAATTTGATATAATTAATCGAGAAGATGAAATCACCAGCTACGAACAACTTTACACAGAACTTGTAGCCAATGAACCAGAACTAGTCCGCCGCTTCGACCTTAAATTTACAACTCCGACTGCTTTCGCACAAGGTTCTACGCACTTAGCTTTACCCGTTCCCACTCAGATGTTTCGCAGTTGGTTAGAAAGGTGGAATCACTTTGCTCCTGTTTATTTGGGGAGTGATGAATTAATCGCTTATTTGAGTCAGGCTGTTTTATTAAAACACCACAAAATTCAAACGCGATCGCACCAGTTGCCGAGAGGATATGTAAATGGGTTTGTTGGCCAAGTAACGCTGCAAATTCCTTACCGAACTGATGCTTTGCTGGCTAATGTTGCTAATTTGTTGGTTCAATACAGCCATTATGCAGGTACGGGAATTAAAACCCGTTTAGGAATGGGTCAAACCATTGTAAAACTAGATTAAGGAGATTATTAATGAGTCAAACAAAAATCATTACATTTTTAGGTAAATATCCAAGAGAAACTATTTACAGCCATAGCAATCGAACCTACAATGGTCAAGTATTTGCTGAAGCACTGCACCAGTTTTGTGAATATGACACTATGTTAGTGTGCGTCACAGAAGAAGCAAAAGCAACTACTTGGCCTCTATTAGAAGCACTAGGAGATGAGCGTATCAAGCCGATTGATATCCCAACTGGTAGAACTACGGAGGAAATGTGGGAAACTTTTAAAATCATCACTCAATATGTTGATGAAGACGATCACGTAATTTTTGATATTACTCACGGACTGCGATCGCTCCCTTTTCTTGTCTTCTTATTCGCTGCTTACCTCAAAGCGGCCAAAAACGTAACAATTGCAGCTATTTACTATGGTGCTCCTGAGTTAAGCGACAGCAAAAATAACGTACCCGCGCCTGTCATTGACCTATCTGAATTTGTGTCAATGATTGATTGGATTACAGCCACTAATCAATTTGTCAAAATAGGAGATGGGCGAGAACTAGCTAAGTTACTTAAAAGTGCTATACCATCAAATTCGGAACTAAACGAAATTCCATCTAGCAGACAAATCAGAGATAATATTAAGAGTTCGTTTGAAGCAATTGAGAATATATCTCTCGCTCTAAGTGTAACTAGACCAATTGAGACAATGGAATCGGCTACTAAGTTAGAAGAAATTCTCCAAAAAGCTGCACCAAGTTTTGCCGATAGAGCTAAACCATTTTCACTTTTATCAGACAAGGTGGTTCAACAGTACGGACAATTTGCTCTCGAAAATCCTAAAGATGAAGCAGAATTAAGCCAGAATCTGCGGCTACAATTTCAAATGATTAAATGGTACATTGACCGAAATCAATTGGTACAAGCAGTTACTTTAGCACGTGAGTGGTTGGTTTCGATCTTAGCGCTGCAATTTGGTGAACCCATGTTCGATCATCCAAAAGGTCGCAAGTATGTAGAAAATGCTCTCAACAATGCAGTTGAAAAGAATAAACGTAATCCTCGCCCTCCTCTTGATAGCCGTTGCAATGACAAGTTTGCGGCTTTGCCACAAGCAGATGAACTTGGTAGTGTCTGGAGTCAAATGGCAGAGTTGCGTAATGATATTGCTCATTGTGGCATGAATAATCAACCTCAAACGGCTGATTTTATTAAGAAAAAAGTTCGCTCACTATCTCTTAAATTAGAAACCCTTAGCAAGGAACTATTGCCAGATAAATAGAAGGGAGAATAAAGTTTTGTCAAGGCGATTGCTCTTTTATTAAAACCGATCGATAGCCTTTCCCCATACTAAAATCATCTCAAGAAAATACGCCACTTAAATCTGGCAAGCGCTCGTGCCTTGGGACACTTACAAAACCATCAGTTCAGTCCTCAAATAATTTCCAATTACCTACACGGAATCTAATTTTATAGTACAAACAGAGTTTCACGTCTCTGACTACTTTCGAGAAGATTTGGAACTTACAATGCGAGAAGGAGTGGTTGATAATGCGGAATTTAAACATTGCGAAATTTTGATTAATCCAGTGTTCAAATAATTTTGGAAGCGCTATCACAGCCGATTTGTTTTGTGGAGCCATCAATCTCTCACCTACAATTCCTAATTTATGTATCACCTTGTTGATATGCTTTAACTATTTTTTCACTAAACTCGATCGCCTAACGTTTCATTTTTGGTCCTCATCTACTGAATACCGTGTACCACATATAGATGGAATATGCTGCATGATTAGAAATACCGATCGCAACTTGGACAACGCTACAACATTGGTGGGAGTTGTTCGGACAAGCTTTACTTTATAAAATGTTAAAAATTGTGCAGTTCGGACATTTTTTAAATATAAGTTAGTGGCACAATTATCTATCTTTAGCCCTGCACGCATTAATACCTTTATAACCTGGTTTTTTCCCCTTATTAAAGGCTAATTATGCAGTTTGTTTGTCCATCAAACCCGGTTTCTGGCAACCCGTGATTTCAGGAGTATATCTTCCTTTACAAAGGTGACTTGATTCCGATTTGTGGTATATTTTCTGGGCGAGGGGATGTTTTAGGACAATGTTCGATATGAAACGTTTAAAATTAAAATCAATGCTGGTGGCGGCGATCGCGATCGCCTTTTGTTTAATTGCGATCGCCAGCTACGCCCAAGCCAACAAGACTTTAACACTGGCGACTTCCCCAGACTACCCGCCCTATGAATTTAAAGATACGGCTGTTAGCGGCAACGAAATCATCGGTTTTGACATCGACATTGCCAAATATATTACTAAAAAATTGGGCTACGAACTGAAAGTAGTTGGCATGGATTTTAACGGCTTAATTCCCGCTTTACAGGCGGGTAGAGCCGATTTTGTGATGGCTGGAATGACTCCCACAGCAGAAAGGAAAAAAAATGTTGATTTTTCTAACCTTTACTACGAAGCTCAAAATACAATTGTCGCCAATAAAGGCAGCAATTTGACCAAAGCTGAAGATTTAGCCGGGAAAAAAGTAGGCGTTCAACTCGGAAGCATTCAGCAGGAAGCTGTGAAAAAAATGGCCGGGGTGCAACTGGCTCCTCTCAATAGGATTCCTGACATTATTCAAGAAATTAAATCGAACCGCCTCGCGGCGGGAGTGATCGAGGATACTGTCGCTACGGGTTATGCAGCAGCGAACCCGGACTTGGAGTTTAACACAATCCCGAATACTGAAGAAAGCGGTTCGGCGATCGCCTTTCCGAAAGGTTCGAGATTAGTTCGAGAATTCAACCGAGTCCTCCAGCAAATGAAAGCCAGCGGTCAAATTAAGGAACTAGCTACTAAGTGGTTTTCTCGACCTATTCCGCAAGAAACTGCTCCAGCAAATCAGCCTGCGGTAGCGCCCAAGTTCGGGTTAGATTTTGGGAAAATCGAGCCGAGTTTGCCTTATATTTTGTCCGGGATTGGGGTAACACTAACTTTTACCTTGCTGTCGGCATTTCTCGGATTTATCTGGGGAATCGTGCTGTCTCTGTTTAAGATTTCTAGCATTAAACCGCTGTTCTGGTTTGCCACTGCTTACACCTCAATTTTTCGCGGAACCCCGCTAATTTTGCAGTTGACTTTAGTTTATTTTGCAACGCCGCAGCTTACGGGCTATAATATATCGGCGCTGCAAGCTGGCGTGATTACTTTTTTCCTGAATTCTGGGGCTTATATTTCCGAAACTATCCGCGCGGGAATTCAAGCCGTAGATAAAGGTCAAAAAGAAGCCGCAGAATCCCTTGGCGTTCCCTACAAACTGATGATGGGCGATATTATCTTGCCGCAAGCGTTGAAAAATATTTTGCCTGCATTGGTGAATGAAAGTATTGCTTTGCTGAAGGATTCAGCTTTAGTTTCAGTAATTGGCGTAGAAGACTTGCTGCGCCGCGCTACAATTGTGGGAGCAGAAAAGTATATTTACTTTGAACCTTTGATATTTGTCGGCGCAATTTATTATTTGATGGTGCTTAGTTTAACTTGGGGGGCAAATGTACTCGAACGCAGACTCCAAAGTAGCAGTTAAGGTCGATCGCCTGTATAAAACTTTTGGCAATCTGAAGGTTTTGCGCGAGATAACTACTGAAATTCATAAAGGAGAAGTGATTGCCATTATCGGCCCTTCGGGCTGCGGCAAATCTACTTTTTTGCGGTGTTTGAATTTACTGGAAATTCCAACTTCGGGACACATATACATTGACGGAGTGGATATTACTTTGCCGAAGGCAGATATTATGAAAATCCGCCAGAAAGTGGGGATGGTTTTTCAGCATTTCCACTTGTTCCCCCACATGACAGTGCTGCAAAATGTGATGTATGCGCCTGTAAAGGTGAAGCAAATTGCTAAGGAGGAGGCGCGTCTGAAGGGGTTAGAATTGCTGGAAAAAGTGGGTTTGTCCGATAAGGCTGAGGTTTATCCTTCTAAGCTTTCGGGGGGACAAAAACAGCGGGTGGCGATCGCCCGCTGTTTGGCTATGGAACCGGAAATTTTGTTGATGGACGAACCGACTTCTGCACTCGATCCAGAAATGGTTAAAGAAGTGTTAGATGTGATGAAAGCTTTGACGAAAACGGGAATTACAATGGCAATTGTAACTCACGAAATGGGTTTTGCGCGGGAAGTCGCCCACCGGATTTTGTTTTTGGATGGGGGAAAGGTGGCGGAAGATGTGCCGCCGCAGGAGTTTTTTAGCAACCCGAAGTGCGATCGCGCCAAGCAATTTCTGGAAAAAATGCTTTAATTCAGATAAAGATTAGAGTTTTTAACTGCAGAGGACACAGAGGACACAGAGAGAGTTAGAGGAGAAAGAGAAAGTTGCGGTAGGGTGCGTCTGTTTGAGATGCTCGATCGCCGCGGAAAGTATAATAATGTTGATTCGATGATTAAGTTGGGAATTCTGTTAGAAAAATGAGAGAATTCTTTGAATCACCTGGGTATTAAAATCTTTCGGAAAGCGGTGTCTTTCCTGAGCGTGATCGAGAAAGAAAGTCTTGGGATAATAAGCAAGATTGGCTTCCATCTCGCTAATCTTTTCTAATAAGGGTTCGATCCGATCGATTTTGTCGGGATGGCGATGTTGGATGAGAGTCGCAGCATTCCTAAAATGCCGCCCCTCATCCTGCGTTACCAAATGTCCTACGCGAGCAAAGCCGTTCCCATAGTGTTGGTAGAATTCCTTAATATCCCGGTGATAAGACCACACGGAACCCATTTCGTCAAACATTAAACCAACTAGAATGGTGAATTCGTTCTCAATCAAAAACGCGATCGGTTCGAGTTCATGCACCCGACTCTCGTTTTTTTGGTCGATCGCCTCTGGGGACAAACCTGATACCATGTGATAGACCTTACGCAGAGCAACGTAGTGCCGTAATTCGTCTTGCAGCCAAAGTTCGATCGCACTCATGAATTCTAACGAGAACTCCGAACTGCGAGAGACTAGATGCTCGTAGAGTGGCTGACTGTCTCCCTCAGAGAACACATCTCGGCTCAGGAGATCCATAAATCCAGCCTGAATTATAGGCGCGACTTCGGGAATTTTCAACTCATCGGCAATAAATTCATCTACACTCCACTCACTGCTAAGAATCGGAATTCCCCGGACATCATGAGTTTGTAATTTCATAGTTTTTCTGATTAGAAGTTAAGTATTCACCAGACGATCGCTCACGATATGCGGAACAATTAAGCAATGTCGTCCGGTGATCGGATTTGTATCTCCGCGCAATACGATGCCGGAGGGAGTATCGCCGACAATCCAGGAACCTACGACGAAGTGGTAGCCAAAATATTCGGGCAAGGGTTGATAGGACTGAATAATGAATCCTTCGCGATCGTAGCCCATCGCCTCGCGGGCGTGAACGGCTCCGGCAACAAAATCGCCTGTCTCAATAGAAACCCCAACACCTTCTAAACCGACGAGAGGCTTTTTGACGTGCATTTGGGTCAGTAATGCTGTGGATTCGATCGAGATAGTATCCGTGAAGAAAGTGGGTAGCAAGAATTGACCGTACACTGGGTGGCTGCCAAATAATTCCCACATCCACACCATCGCTCCTTTATTGCTTAAAATCTGTTTCCACAGCGGTTCAATGATTTTCACGTCCCCTGCTATCAGGCGCGATGCTAGAGCTTCATCTGCGTTAAAGGATTGGCTGGCAAGTTGCAAATCCAGCCAATCGATGATTTTCCACAGCCGCAATATCCGATTATTGAATTGATCGACAAAAAATCCTTCTTCATCCACGCCCAGATGGTTACGCAATCCTACAAGTTGGGTAAAAAAGCGATCGTTACCCAATTCTTGATTAATAATTTCCACCAGTTGTCCTGCCATCTCGGTATCTTCTGACAGATGCTCGTCAATTAACAAGCTCAGACCGAACTGCTTTAAATCATAATGACGACTTAGAGTGCGGAATCGACCTGCAACTTCGTCCCAAAAGTTGTTGAACTGATCGGCATCGTTGGGAAGCGATCGCAAATCTCGGCTGGGTTTTTTCATGTCATCTAACCACAGCCATTGATAGACTGTTTCTGCACCTAAGAGAGGAGTTTCGCCGTTAATTTCTAGAAGGCTAATTTTTCCATCTTCAGTGACGGCAAGATCGAAACGGGTATAAAGAGACATATCTTCTGCTTCGTCAACCCGATCCCACGAAACCTGAATTGCTTCCCAGAAAGCAGGGGGAATAGCGAGTTTTTTCATCCGATTTTCTAGGCCATCAGCGGTGAAAAACCAGTCCAAAAACTCCCGACACATATCCCAAAGAGCCTCAGTAGCATCCCAGATCCTCGCCTCTTCCTGGCGCGAAAACATCACCCCAAAGGGACGGTTTAAAGCTTCTGCCCAGTAGCGTTGGTTGATGTCTGCAAGAGGCTGACATTGGTAGGCGTTCTCTAATACGTGCTGCTGCCAGTTGCGCCGTCGCTGAAACAAAAAGGGATACATGGATGAAGCACCTTGTTAGTGACACTGGAGAATATGGAAAAATAGAGAAAAATCGGTCTTGGTTACTTTCCTCCGCTTCCCAAAGGAGCCGTGGAACGGACTGTGCTACCAAACCTCCCTCGTCCTTTGATGGTTCCCTGAGCTGCGTGCCCTGCGGGGCGATTTGGGGTGTCGCCACTGGAGGAAAAGTAGGGAGAATCTAGCGGTATGCCCTGTAGGGGACGAGTAATCTGGGTTCTATCTGGAGTTACAATTCCGATGTTGGAGCGGTAAACGGGTTGCACTGGATAAACCGTGTAGGAGCCGCCGTTGACGCCGTTGACCACTGTTGGAGGGGCATCATCATCGACATCATCGGTGAAATAGAAGCCGCCGAACTCTGGTCGCCATCCGGGGGTAGCAGCGCTGGAATTCGATACCTGCGAGCAAATGCTTGCTGTGTCTTCTTGACATTCTGGCTGCGTGCGATACACGGGCGTAATGCGTTCGTATTCCTGCATTGCGTACCGGAACTGGGCCTGACACTGCTCTTTGGTGAACCCGTTGCTTTGGTTCATCGCATCTACAATACATTGCTGTTCGGATTCGTAGTAGCGTACTTCGTTGCGTTCGTGCAACATGGTATAAGCAAGATAGCCTAATCCACCGATCGCCAGTACACCTGATGTAATTAGAAGGTAACGAATTGTTGTCGTTCGATTGTTGTTATGAGTCATGGCTAACCGGAGGTTAGAGTCATTATTTCAAAGAACCTGTAATGTGATGAATTTGCTGCCACTGAGATGATTGGATTTACACGGTCAGCCAAAGTTCAAGTAATTTACCTCAGTCTGTGAGTTGGAACTCAGGACTTTGATTATAGCTTTTACTACATGGCCCGATTAAGGGTTTCCTCGAACGCAGCAAATTATCTTCCTCAAATATTTGATTTCAAATTCGCCTTTTTTGACTGCGCTGATTTCGCTGGCGATCGAGTTTAGCTAAAAATGCACCCGAAACATCCGCCAGAATACTAATTATCCGATACAAAGCAACGGCACTCAAAATTATACCCGTAGAAAAGCGATCGGACAGCAGGGCGATCGCCGTTGCTTCAAATACTCCCATTCCCCCCGGTGCACCCGGTACGACTAAACCGACAACAAACGCAAAACAAAAAGCACCGAACAAGTTGGGAATATTGCTAAAGTTCACCGGAGTTAAAACCATTATAGTTAGCAAAAATCCGCAGCCCCGCAATCCAATAAAACACATTTGTCCGATTAACGGCACTAAAGGATAGCGTTTAATTGGCAAATTAATTTTGCGGCGCGACTTGACATTAGATGTTTTTTTAGCTAGAGTGGAGGTAGACTCTATAGAAAAATTTAGTTCCTCGCCCGCCACCTCCTTAGTATTTGAATTTGCGCCATTGTTCTTGGATAACTTCAACCGCTCTACAAAGAGAACGATCGGATTTAAAATGCGGGGATGAATCGCCATTAAAATAGCAGTACAACCAACAACCCGCAACAACCAATTGATTTTATCAAAACAAATCAACCCAATAAAAACGCCTGCAGAAGCCATCAGCAGCGGTTCCAGCAACACGCTGAGAGTAGCAGCTTTCGGGAAAATGCCTGCTTTTTTGGCGTCCAATATTCGACCCCAAAAATGCCAAATATTCCCCGGCAAATACTTGGCAATATTAGTTTTGAGAAAAACTTGAATCGCCCACGCGGCAGTTACAGGTTGGCGGAATTCCCGCAAAATCAACATCCACACCCAGCCGACAAAAATTAGAGAAAATAAAGTGACGCCCAGCGCGATCGCCAGTAACGGAAAACTTTCGGCTCGAATTTGGATATTCGCGACTTCTCGCCAGTGAGTTAAAAAAGCTTTGGCAATAAATAAAAACGTCCCGCCCAAAATCAAATAGCGCAAATAAGGCCTTAAATGCGACTTCGCGATCTTCAAAAAACTCTGAATTCTATACAAGTGTTGTTTTCCCATTTTCTGATCCCGGTTTTGAATTTGGGATTAAGTTATACTGTTTTAGATTTTATATTTAAGATGGGCAAAGGCGAAATTGTGGTTAATTTACACGGCACGATATGACGGAATAAATCTGTTTAACCTAACCTGTGCAGACCTCTACAGACTTTGCGTAATGCCCGCCTTACAGACTATTTAGGGCGTTTTTAAGCACAAACTTAAATTTAAAATCTAAAATTTAGATCCATATACCTCGCTAGGAGTACATTTCTATGCCCGGCCCGAGCCCTGACGGTCTTTCCTATCTTTTAGATGATAGCCCCAATAGTTTCGCCTTGACTCCGGGCTTTTTGACTCCTTATCCTAACGGATTTTTTGCCCTCGGCGGCAACGATTTTATTGTGGGTTCGTCGGATGCCGAAATAATTAGCGGCGATAATGGTAACGATCGCATTCTCGGCGGTGGCAATTCCGATACCCTGTTAGGGGGTGCGGACAACGATTTGCTTAACGGCGGTGTCAGCAGCGACATCCTGTTTGGCGATGGCGGCAGCGATACCTTGCAAGGAGGCAAGGGAGGAGACGCCCTCAACGGTGGCGACGGCAGCGACGTTTTAGTGGGCGATGGGGGCAAAGATACCCTGACAGGGGGTTTGGGCCCAGATACCTTTGTTCTCCGTAGCGACTCCGCAGTCTCCGATCCGGCTGCTGCAGACGTTATTACTGACTTTAACAGTTTTGTGGATTCGATCGGACTGACTGACAACCTTACCGAAGCTGACTTGATTCTCGAAGAAATATCGATCGCGCCCGGTATTTCCAATACATTAATTAAAATTCGCCAATCCAATGCTATTTTAGGCTTGGTAGCCAACGCATCTCCACAAGACCTCGCCGATACATTCATCTCTGCAACTACAGTATTGGGCAACCAACTCGATCAAGCTCGCGATTTAGGCGTTTTGGGTGGCACTCAAACGATCGCAGACTCGCTTAGCAACGCCCGGCCAGACGGCCTTTACCGCTTTATTTTGCCTTCAACTAGCGACTTTACATTAACTGTCAGCGGTTTGACGGCGGATGTTGACGTGGCATTAATTAAAGATCTTAACGGCGACAATTCTATTGACTTCACCGATATTATTGCTTCTTCTCAACAACCGAATTTATCGCCGGAGTCGATCGAGATCAACGGTTTAGCCGCAGGAACTTACTTTGTCCGAGTTTATCAATACCAAGGCAGTACAGATTTCACCCTAAATCTATTTGCAACTCCTGCAACTGTTTATCCTAACAATCCGAGCAACT
Organism: Microcoleus sp. Pol8_D6; assembly: GCF_036700965.1. Taxonomy (NCBI): domain Bacteria; kingdom Bacillati; phylum Cyanobacteriota; class Cyanophyceae; order Oscillatoriales; family Microcoleaceae; genus Microcoleus; species Microcoleus sp. Pol8_D6. The sequence continues at coordinate 61,536 of NZ_JAUBPW010000023.1, forward strand.
TGCAGGGTTTTGACTCTCGTTTTGGGTTCGGTTTGGTGAATGCAGCGGCGGCAGTTGCTAAAGCTCAAGGTACTGCAACTTTTCCTGATGTTCCCGACTTGGGCAGCGACGAGTGGGGCAGAGATTTAATTAAAGCTCCAGAAGTTTGGGCCCAGGGCTTGACTGGAGACGGAATTGTGGTGGCAGTTATTGACAGCGGAGTTGACTACAATCACCCGGATTTGACGGGGAATATTTGGAGCAATGTGGGGGAAACCGGTGTTGATGCGATCGGTCGCAATAAAGCTAGCAACGGCGTTGATGATGACAACAATGGCTTTGTTGACGATTTCCGAGGATGGGATTTTGTCAACAACGACAATGACCCGATGGATGATAACAATCACGGCACTCATATATCGGGTTTAGTTGCTGCGAAAAAAGATGGGGTTGGGATTACTGGAACTGCTCCAACTGCGAAGATTATGCCTTTGAAAATACTCGATAGGGCAGGGGTGGGCAAAATTCGGGATGAAATTAATGCGATTAATTATGCGGTGGCAAATGGAGCGAAGATTATTAATGTGAGTTTGGGTGGCCTACAGTTGAATGTTCAAGAATTGGATGCGATTCGACTGGCAGAAGCTCAAGGCGCGATCGTGATTTCGGCGGCGGGAAATGATGCTCGCCCACAAGCAGATTATCCGGCTCGGTTTGCCAATGAGGTAGGAATTGCTGTCGGTGGTGTTACCCGAAATGGCTTGTTTGCGAATTATTCTAACCGGGCGGGTGCGGAGACAATTAATTACTTTGTTGCTGCAGGCGGCGACGCTGGCACGACGGATTCTGGTGACATTTATTCAACTGTGCCACTTTCTCAACCGGGGATTCCTTATCGATATTTTGCGGGTACTTCAATGGCAGTGCCACAAGTATCCGGCGTGATAGCTTTAATGTTACAAGCTAATCCGAGGCTGACTCCTGCTGATATTAAGAGGATTCTTGCGGAAACTGCCAATCGATCGGTTTGAATTTGATGCAAGTGCGATCGATCTACAATCCTCAATCTTCTACCAATTATTAAAAGCGAACCGTAGGGACACCGCAATGCCGTGTCCTACTCCCCGCGCCGGACAGGCAATGCCGTGTCCCTACTTTTGGGAATTGGTATTAAAAATTGGCGGCGTAAGTTAAGTCAAATTGGCGGCACAGGGTGATGCAGCAGTAGGTTGGTCGATCAAATACTAACTCGTAATTCATCTGCCCGTCTATTTTGGTGATCGGCTGCTTTAAGGGGATGCCATGAATGTCGTATTGGCGGCGTTCTAAGGCACTCCAGTCGATAATTTTGAAGTCGATTTGGTTCTGCAACTCAGTTGCGATCAGATATAGGTGCATCTTGTCTTGAACTTTCCCAGTCAGGGGAACTTTTATTAACACTGACTGGGTGACTAGGGGTTTTTGGTCGTTGGGATGCTTCTGGGTGTGGCAGCTTTTGAGTTCTATATCGTAAGGTTCTACCTTGAATTTCTCTCCACTGGCGATCGCAGATGAGTGCAAATCTTGCAGGCACTTTTCTAGGTGAGGAATCAGCCCCAAGTCTGGATCGCACAGCAGTTTACGAATGTTGGAGGTTTCAGTGACTGTCATTTGATATTTTTGATGTGATTTTTTGATTCTTAACTTCTAGCTTACCACGAAAAGCAAATCTATCTAACTCTACTTGCGACATACTTCCAAAAATGCCGTTTATTGTCAGTATGTCGCATTGAATAAGACATTTATTTTTTGGCAGCAAACTCGTGTTTTTTGCCTTAATATTTGAGATTATTTTTTGGTAATTTTCCATAGATTAAGCTCGACATTAGTGGCAGCCGGATCTATTTGATAGTTTTGTTGCTGAATTGCCGATCGCAAAGTAGAGGACGGTCTGTATAAAAACAACTCACTGAAACCGCCGGGAATTTGCGGGGGTTGGGGTTTTTTCTTTGCCAATTCTCGATTTTTGTAGCAAGAAGTGTAACAGTGGGGTTCTATTAGCAGTTTGACTTTGGGTTCTAGGTAATAACTTAAAGGCATGATATATGCGATATTGGCATCGCTGATAATTAGCGGATTGCTGGCTTGATTGACATTCGCGGCTACTTCCAAGGCACCCAACCAACCGCTGCCTTTATTCCACCAAATATCTGCTTGAGAACTAACTCCACCGGATATAATACCTGCGGAAAAAACTGCAACTATAACGATTTTCCACAGTTTTTGCTGTTTTAACTTCTCCAAATTGTTACTAATTTTTGCAGACAGCAGGTAAGCCACTGCTAGCTGAATTCCCACATAACAAGGAACTAAATATCGCGGATTTCCCGATCGCCTTCCACCCTTGATTATATCAGGTACTGCTAAAAACAAAGCAGTTGTTGCAATTAATAACAATACAATCAACCACACTCGCTTTGGTGTTTGTCGGCATAGATAATAAAGGGCATAGCCGACCAAAGCTAAAATCATGATACCAACTGGAATTAGCAAAGCTAGTTGTGTGGCGTTGGCAGTTCCATCAATGCCAATATCAAAAAATGCTATGCTGATAGAACCAACCCACCTGCTGACTAATCTTAAGTAATTTGTTTGTTCTGCCCATGCTGTTGTGCTTCTAACTTGATTGAAGTTTTCTACAGTATGTACCAGGGAAGGCATGAAGCCGATCAAAGCCATTAAAGAGGCTACATAATAGGAAATGAATGTTTTTACATCGCGCCAGTTGGCAATAACTGCGACGTAGATTGCGTGGGCGGCAGCGACGCAGACAAATAACAAGTGTGTGTAAAATCCCAGTGTTGCTGTGCCTGCATAAAGCGCCCAAGAAAGAACGAGGGCGACAGCATTTTGAGTTGAGTCAGGGCGCATTGCTCGCAGCAAGGCTGCACTGGATAAAATAGTAGTTACTGTCCACAAACTGTACTGTCTCGCTTCTTGGGCAAATAGGATGTGGTAGGGAGAAACTGCGAAAATGGCGATCGCCATCCACGCTACTGCTGAAGATTCAAATAACTCCCAAGCCAGCCAATAAATTGCGGGAAATACTAGCAAGCTAATCACGGCGGCCAAACTTCTCATTGCTGCAACGGAACTGCCGAACCATTGCGCCCAATATCGCGCTAGTACGTAATACAGAGGGGGGTGTTGGGGGTCTTCTGTTGCTAAAGAATTCAGGGTATCCCTTACAGTTTTTTCGGAATTTATCTGCTGATACTTTTGTAAATCCGCAGGCGAGGTTATTTTCTGGTACGAAATTTGTTTGATTATTTCGGCTTCGGTGTAGCCCGAAACTCTCAAAGAAGTATATGTTTCGTCTATCCAGTAAAATTTGCGATCGAGATTGGCGAATCGAAATAAAATGCCTATGACTAATACGGCTATAATTAAAAATCGCAGCCACTTGTCAACTGAAGGGATGTGAGAATTTAGTCGATCGCGATCTTTAGTAGATTCCATTTTATAACTAGCTAATCTGGCACAAATTTTTTCTGTTACGCCCCCGTAGGGTGCGCCTAGCGCACCCTACGGGGGCGTAACAGCCAGAGAGAGGACTTCAGTCCTCATTACGAACAAAGGAATGATTAATCATCCACTCCTTCAATCGGCGCAAAACCTTGCCGCTGAATATTTTCGGTTATGGTGCGGGGTTCGAGGAATTGCAGCAAATAATCCGGGCCACCTGCTTTAGAACCAACTCCCGAAAGTTTGAATCCTCCGAAGGGTTGCCGCGATACCACAGCGCCGGTAATTCCGCGATTGATGTACAGATTTCCCACTTCAAAATCCGATGCGGCTCGATCGATATGCGAAGGCGTGCGAGAATACAATCCGCCGGTTAAAGCAAAATTAGTGCCGTTAGCAATAACAATCGCTTCGCTGAAATTCTTGGCCCGCATCACCGACAAAACTGGGCCGAAAATTTCTTCTTGGGCGATAGTTGCTGTGGGCGATACTTCCGTAACAATGACTGGGCCGACAAAATAACCGGTTTCCGGTGCCGGCATTTCTAAAGCTATTTTAGCTTCGGCGCGACCTTTTTCGATGTATTCGCGGATGCGCGACTGGGCATTTGCATCGATCACAGGACCGACTTGAGTACCGGGATTTTCTGCAGGGCCGACATTGAGCGATCGCGTCGCTTCTACCAATCTTGCCACAAAATTATCGTACACAGATTCGACCACAATTACTCGCGAACAAGCGGAACATTTTTGGCCGCTGTATCCAAATGCCGAATAAACTACGCCTGCAACTGCTTGGTCTAAATCCGCACTTTCATCGACAATAATTGCATTCTTGCCGCCCATTTCCGCAATTACTCGTTTCAGGTGTTTTTGTCCAGGCTGCAAAATCGCAGCATCGGCATAAATCTGACAGCCAACTTCCTGAGAACCGGTGAAAGTAATCATGTGAACGTCGGGATGTTTCACCATGTAAGCGCCCACGGTTGAACCTTTGCAAGGCACGTATTGAAATACGCCTTTGGGAATGCCAGCTTCTAGCAAAATTTCTGTGATTTTTGCTGCAATTACTGAGGAAACTTCCGCAGGTTTGAGCAAAGTACAATTACCTGCAACCAGCGATGCAACTGTCATGCCAACGGGAATTGCCAGGGGGAAATTCCAAGGCGAAATGATTAAAGAAATGCCGCGCGGCTGATAGTTATAGCGGTTCGTTTCTCCGGGAATATCGTAATTTTTTCCTTGTTCTAGCCGTTCCATTTCGTCGGCGTAGTAGCGACAAAAATCTATAGCTTCGGAAACTTCGGCATCGCATTCTCTGACGGGTTTGCCGACTTCAAACACCATCCAAGCTGACAGTTCGTGCCGCCGCTGTTCCATCAACTCAGCGGCTTTGCGGAGGACGCCGGCGCGCTGGCGAACGGGGGTTTTCCGCCAACTGGTAGAGGCTGATTTTGCTGCTTCAAGGGCTTGTTTGGCTTGTTCTTCGGAAAGCAATCCGATGGTGCCAACTACTTCTGTGGGATTGGAAGGGTTGAGGGAATTAACTGTTGCTTCAGTATTTTGGTACTCGCCATTGATTAGGGGTAAATAGGTTTTACCTAAGTTGGCGCGCACTGATTTGATCGCTGTTTCTGCTTGTTGCCGCAATTTGGTATTGGCGTAGTCGGTATCGGCAACGTTGGGAAATACTTTGCTGTAAACTAGCTGGTCATTTCCGTTAGCAACTGGCGCGGCTAACAATTGTTCGATCGGCATTTCTTCGGAACTTTGCCGGATGAAAGAACTGTTGGCGGTATTTTCCAGCAAACGGCGGATCAAATAAGCCATTCCCGGCAATAAGTCACCGTAGGGGCAGTAGACTCGAACGCGATAACCCCGATCGACTAAAAGCTTAGCCAATTTGTCGCCCATGCCATACAGCACTTGCATTTCAAAGCGGCGGCGCGGTATATTGAGAGTTTCGGCAATGGCGATCGCCCTCGCTTGCGATCGTACATTATGACTGCCAATAGCTGCATACAAATATTCGTGATTTTCGAGCAGCAACTGCGTCATCTGCTCGAAATTTGCATCGGTAGTAACTTTGTCATTATAGACCGGCTGCGGCCAATCTTTCTGCATCGCTTTGATAGTTTCCTGATCCCAGTAAGCGCCTTTTACCAGCCGCACTGTTACCGGATTTCCTCGTTTTTTTGCCCAGGAAATCAGGTTTTGCAAATCTTGAGCACTGTCGCGCAAATATGCTTGCAATGTAATTCCAATATCCGTGCGACTGCGAAACTCTTCCTCTAACAATAAGTCTTTGAGAATGGTCAGAGTTAAACTTTTGTAAGCATACTGTTCCATATCGAAATGAACAGCCGCGCCCAATTCCTTCGCGCGGCGCAGTAACAGGCGAATTCTCTCGCTTACTTTCTCCTCGCTACCTTTAGCATCCAACGGGTCAAACTGAGAATAAAAAGCTGTTAATTTTACGGATACTTGCACTCGCGGCAAAGTTTCATCATCAGCTTTATCAATTGCATCTACTTGTGGCCAATTCTTCGCTGCCTTAGCCAGTTCCTCCATTAATTCCAAATAGCGGTTAAGATAAATTTGCGCCTCTGTTTCAGTGATGACAGCTTCCCCCAAAAGGTCAACTGTAAAACCCATTTTATCTTTACGAAGCCGCTCTAAAGTTTTAATTACCTGCTTGATATTTTCCCCAGAAATATACTTGTGCGCCAAAGTTTCCACAGCAGGCGCAACCGTCGTCGCTGCCAATTGTCCAGGAATCGAATCAGCGTTAGTAAAATTGAGCAATTTTTTCAAAGCTTCGGGCAATTCTACCTCTTCGGCGGTCAGGTATTCTTGCATGTGGCGGGCAATTTCCGGCTTGCTGCGGAGTGCCGGCAAACAGTCGATGAATCGAAACAATTGCACCCGCAGTCCGGGGCTAGCCATCGCCCAATCCATTAGTTTGTCGTCCCAGCGCATTTGGTCTTGGAGTTGACCGAAAAAAGAGCGCTTTTTGTCTTGAGTGGCCTTCAGGATTTCTTTGGCAATTTCTTGGGTTTTTGCTTCGTAGATGCTTGGAGATATTTGTGCAACCATTGGTAATTAGTAATGGGTAATTTGTAATTGGCAACCAGGGCGGGTTTATGTATTGTGTAACTACCCCCTGATACAATTATAGTTGCTATTTGACTTCAATTTTAACTTGGTAGTTTGCTTGGCGATCGCCTGAAATTTCAATAGTATAATCGCCACTACTAGCTAGTTGACCTTGCCACTGACCTGTGCTATCAGCAGTACCTAACTTTTCACCGTTAGGAGCAATAATTGCGGCGCTAACTTGACCTTCTTGAACATTTATTGTCATGCTTTGGCCGCTATTGCACTCCAGTAAGTAGCGCCTGGATATGTTGGCTCGCAAACTATTGCTCAGAGTAGTTCCCGTAGCACCAGCTTGAAAGTAAACTCGCTCGGTTACAGGGGTTTCAACCGCAGCGGGAGAAGGAGAAGGCAACGGCAACGGCGAGGGTGACGGCGAAGCAAGTTGCGGAACGCCAGACACAGAGGGTATTTGAGTGGGACGGGGCGACGGAGGGAATGTGGCGGGCCGTCCATTTCCAGGTGCTGGGGGAAGTCCGGGCCGGCGGTTGGCGGGCGCTGTTGCGACGGTTGGAGGGCTTTCGGGGAGGGGTACGTCAGCGGGTAGTTTGATTTGAAGGTTCGCTCTTTCCTGATATATTCTCCACGCTAGCAAACTGCCGAGACTAAGAACGGAACCGACTAACATTCCGCTGAGAAAAACGGCTAAGATTTGCCAGGAGCGAGCTGGTTTTGGTTCGGGGTTCGCAGTTGGAATTGTTGGAGACGGATAACTTGTAAGTTGAGTTGTTTCCGGCGCGCTATCGGCGGCAATGGGAATTGTTTCGGCTTCGTGGATGGGGGTTGAAATATCTTCTGGCGCGACAATTTCTGCGGGAGTCTCTACTGATGCTGAAGGTGCATCGGCACTGGCAATTTCACTGCGATCGAACTCATCGCTGGTAGGAGAAATTGTTTCTGGTTGCTGAGTCAAAATTGGTTTTTTTTCCTGTTCGTCGCTCATGGGGCTAAATTTATTTTACAAAGACCGCTTTTAGACATTTTACGTTACTGGTGCGATCGCCTGCACTGAAATTATCTAGCAGAAGGAAGAAGGCACGACACGGATTTTGACACGGATACACGGATTAATTATCGAGGGTTAGGCAAAAGTTAGAAGGAAGATTGTTCATCTGCATACAAATCGGCCATGATATTAGTCTATCTTATAGCGCTCAATATTATAGCGCTCATTTTTTTCTAATAAGAATAAACACGTTAATTGAGTTCCTATAAAGCTAAGGCTAATGCGGTGTTGGTACCTCGAAATCGTTAAACGATATAACATTATAAGATGTGCCTGCTAAAGCTCTGACTAGCTTTTGGTCAAGAGTTAGCAAAGGCGAGTCAACTTGCTGTGAAAGAGCAACATAACTGCCATCATAAGCAGAAATTCCATAATTTAAGGCGATATTTGTTGCACCTAAAATCAGTTCAGCAGTAGATACTCCACGCAAGGATAAAGCTCTAAGATTAGCTAAATCTGTTGGAACATCGGCTGCAGCGTAAAGTCCAGCACGGACATACTTCCAGATAATATTTGCACACTCAATATAAAACAGATCGGGTACAAATATTTCAGTCTGTGAATTTCAAGATGGGTAAACAATTGAACGACTTTAGATGACAGCGGATCGGGGATAAATTGCTTAATCCCCACGCTAGCATCGACTACGCACCTCACAGGATTGGTCATCTGTCGCGATCCTCTCTAATTAAAGCGGTACTATCTAGTATCATCCCCATATTGGCTGGACGAGACTCGCGACGACGGCTGATTTCTGCCAATATTTCTGTTACAGACTTTTTACGTTTTCCTGAGAGGGGTTTTGTCTCTGTTGATAACTCGGCTTCTAAAATGGCGATCGCAAACGCGCTAATCGAGCGGTTTTGAGCTGCGGCTAACTCTTGCAGTCTCGCGTACAATTCCTCTGGTATATTTTCTATTTGCAGGGTAGCCATCTGTTAAACTCCTAGCATAGTTTGGCTAAATATTAGCATAGGGAGGCGGGTTTAGGAGGTATATTGAGATTTACCGTTGGGTGGGGGCGGGTTTATGAGATTGTTCGTTACAGGCGCGTATTGTTGGTGAACCCGCCCCTACAAATTACCAATTCCCAATTCCCCATTACCCATTCCTCATTACCAATTACCCATTAGTAATTATTAGGCAAAGACTGCCAAAAAGGCCGCTCTTCAGGCTTCCTCACAGTATTCGTCGCCGACTGCACGTTTCCTTTCAATTCTTGATAATACCTGTCATCCAGAAAACTAACGCTGACGCCAGCAGGAAGCAGCAGTTGACGCAATCTTTCCTGAGTGTAATCTACACCCTCAATCATTGGCCCGCGCGGATTTGAAACTAACAACTTGCCATTAACTGGCACCGAATTGACCATATTTGGCCACCAAGCATAACCGCTGTAGCCAAACATCACCGGAACTTGAATAATTTGGTCGTCTCGGAGTAAAAACTCTCTTTTCAACTTCTCTATAATCGGATTAAGTTTCTGATTTTGCAAATAGAGATTGTGTTGAATTAAAGCGCGATTTTGCAAGGCGGCGCTGACTGTTGTTTGAGTGCTCAAACCGCGATTGACCGTCACATCGCCGTAACCTCTTCCCTGCAATTCTTCCAACAGCTTAACTCCGGCTTCGGGACTGGCGATCGCCATTACATATTGTCCGGGAGTTTGAGTGGGAATAAAATTGATAATTTCATCGACTTGGCGAGTCAGAAGCCAAGAAGTATCAATATCCACTGGCGGCCCTTGAATTCGCTGAGCTTGAATAAAATCAAGTACCTCTGGATTAAAACTAGCATTTCCAGAATTCCCGTAATAAACTCGACCCATTGGGTGTCCGGGAATCGGCGGTGTTACCTGCAAATTGCCGTATCCGTCAGACCACTGACTTACAGGGTCTAAAGAACGAGGATTGCCAATTTTAACTACTTTCAAATCCCGGTCTTGAGTTAATTTAACAGGCGGGTTTTTCTCTGGTTCGCTATTGCTTTTTAGGGCGACATTAAACAGGCGTAAATCCGATTTTTCTGGCAATTGAACGTAGCCGTTTTTCTGGGTATCTTGCATCCAAGTGCGATCGCCCTGGAGAATTTTTACTTTGGCGCCCGTGGGTTCTACTGCTTCTTTTAGTTGCGAGATAAATTCGCTGTTTACCGCGCCTCTGTCGCTGACCTGAACTTCGGTTACTGGTGCTGTATTGGGCGCTATCATCCAAGGACTAACGCCCATTTGGATTGTTGTGGAAGCGATTTCTTGACCGTTGTTTTGGGCAGTTGCTTTGAGATTAACAGTGCCGTTCCAATTGCGATCTGCAAATTGTTTGGCTTCGACACCTAAAACAATATTAGTGCTGAAAACTAGAGGTTTAGCACCGGATATATCTACAGGTTGCCAGCCGTCGCCCGTCTTCTGAAAAACGCTGATGTGAGGGCTAGCAATGCTGTCAGCAGTGATAAATAACTGAGAGGTTTTGAAGTTTTCCGACAGTGTTAAGTTAACTTGAGAAAGCATTGCTGCACGGCGGGGAGCGCTAACTTTGGTTTGTTTCCAAGTCGGTATCTTGCCGCGATCGTTATTGCGATCGTTAAATGAAATTAGCGCGCCCTTGGACAAAGACCATTGTTCTTTTCCCGCTTCGTCTTGCTCGTTAATTTGGCCATCTCTGTTGGTATCTCCCGCAAAGAAAAAGTTCGACGGGGACGCAGCAGGCGTAAATGGGGCGGAAGTTGGTGTTGCAGTTGATTCAGGAGTTGGTTGAGAAGTTGCTTGCTGATTTCTCTCTAACTCTTGTCTTTCAAGTTCTTGTCTGGCTAATTCTTGTCTGGCTAACTCTTGCCTTTCAAGTTCTTGCCTGGCTAACTCTTGCCTTTCAAGTTCTTGTCTTTCAATTTCTTTTCTGGCTAACTCTTGCTTTTCAAGTTCTTGCCTTTCAATTTCTTTTTTGGCTGCTTCTTGCCTTTCAATTTCTTGTCTGGCTAACTCTTGCCTTTGGAATTCTTGCCTTTCAATTTCTTGTCTGGCTAACTCTTGCCTTTGGAATTCTTGCCTTTCAATTTCTTTCCTGGCTAATTCTTGCCTTTCTAGCTCTTTTCTGGCTAATTCTTGCCTTTGGAATTCTTGCCTTTCTAGTTCTTTTCTAGCCCGGTCTTTTTTCTCTTGCTCTTTTCTCTCTATTTCTCGACGAGCAAATTCTTTTTTCTCTTGCTCTTTGCGGGCTCGCTCTCTTATCTCTTCTTCCTCGGCTCTAACTTTCTCAATAGAACGTGCAACTTGCATTTCATAGGTAGCGACACTGAGGTTTCCTTGATATTCGATGGTTTTGTCGATCGCCCCATCGGCCAAAAAAGAATCGTGAGGAATGAGTCGCAGCGTATTGATAGCAATTTGCCACAGGCGTTGCGACTGTTCCCAAGTAGCAGAAGAAGGATTAGAAGTGCGTCCAATTAAGACTGCTTGGGCGGCAAATTTAGCAGCCTCGTCCCAATTATATTTGGCTGTTTCTTCTATTTGAATCTGACTCTGAACGTTTTGGAGTTGCTGCGTCAGAGCTTGAGATTGCTGGCGGTGGATTGCTGATTTCCAAAGTTCTGCCGGAAACGGGCTGCTGTCGGGAGTTTTCGCAAGGTTATCTAATTGTACTTTCAGCCGATCGCGCAATTTGTAAAGTTCGGAAAGGGATTGGGGAGTTTCGCCGTCTGGCTGTCGCCCAGAGAGTGCGAGTTGGTAGTTTAGGGAAGGTTGAGCCACTGTTGCGGGGACTGCAACCCAAATAATACCGATGACGACACCGAAACCATTGACGATCGCAATCGCAATATATCGAACCCAGCGCATATAGTTTATCCTCAGACACGCCAATAATTTTACCTAATATTGGGAGCAATGGGGGATTTAATTGTAAGGTTGTTAGGTCGGGAAGGGCGATCGGCTTTTTTTCATGTCGAAGGACGGTTAACTCGAATTAATTTACCGTTCAAAGTATCGATCGCAGAAATAGCCTCATTAATTCGGGTCGCCTGTCTTTCCCAGTTGCTATCTTGAGTACAAATGATAATACCAGCATGGTTGGGTTGTGAGCGATGCAGTCGAATGAAATCCCCTCGATTGAGAGTCAAAACTGCTCGCTCGTTACTCACTGCAAAAGCCAATACCTCCTCATCAGGAATCCCTAATCCTGCGTTTCCGGTTTCTTGAACTGTTAATACATCGTTACCTAAAGGTCGAAGAAACTCAACTACTGGCAACGGATACTGTTCGTCTGCATAAAGTCGCGCCATGTTTTAGGCTTCCTCATTTTCTTTGATTGCTTGTTCAATTTCGTCTGGGTAAGCATCAGCATAAGCCCAAGCATTGACTAAATCAGCCGCAGTCAAATGGGGATAGCACTTAAAAAGTTCCGCATCGCTGCATCCGAGACGGCGATAACCCACCAGTACCCAAACTTGTATGCGAGTATTGCCGACACAGGCATCCCCTCCACAGACACCCGGAGTCTTTTTAATGCCTAAAGAACCGTTGGTTAAATTTTGAGTTAGGATGCTGATTAGTTTAGCTTTATCAACCGCATTTAAGGTTAAGACTTGAGTTTCTAATTCTTGTATAGTCATAAGTGCGATCGCCGGAATATATTATCTAGATTATAGCAAATTCGCGCCATGTTTTAGGCTTCCTCATTTCTAGCGATCGCAGCTTCAATTTCCTCTGGGTGTACCTCAGCATAAGCCCAAGCATTCGCCAAATCTGCTGCACTCAAATGAGGAAAATCTTGCAAAATTCGCACATCAGTTGCACCCAGATGGCGATAATTTACTAACGACCAAATAGGTATGCGAGTATTGGCGATTCTAGCATGGCCACCACACACGCCAGGAGTTTTTTCTATTCCTTGCCAAGTATTGCTTAAACTTTGAACTAATAGCTGTATTGCTTGAGTTTTTTCACCGGGAGTTAAGGCAAGGAGTTGTTTTTCTAATTCTTTCAGTGTCATTGTTTGCTATCTAATTAAGATTGAATAACATCCAGGTTAGAGTACACCGCAGTGCCCTGTCTCTACAAACAATTCGGGTAGGGATACGGCAGTGCCGTATCCTGACAAATATCTGCAATTAACCAACAGAATTTGAATGCAATCTATTAGCTAGATTATAGCGCTTGAATCAACGCGATCGCCCGTTTTGTTACCACATCTCGGCAATACTGATTCCTTACCCGTAGCTGCGACTTGAAAAAAATGGTACGATCGTATTAATGTGCGATCGAGAAAATCATACACCGCTATTGTAGAAATTATTCGCAGGAATTACGCACTCAGACCAAAGAAACCGCGTTTTTTAGAGAATCGGTCGCTGTGTACGAAGTATTTTCGCAAAAAACCCGGTTTCTGCCTTCCCACGAGTCAGTCTTATATTCATTTAGTCACTTTCTCCATAAATGGAAGTAAAAATCGTGAAATCGCCCTGTTATTTCCTAATTTTTATCCTTATGGGATTATCCTTAACAAGCTGCGAACAGGCGAAGTCATTTCAAGAAATAGATCGAAAATTTAAAAATAGTAATGCGATTGAACAACACAATTTTAACTTGCAAGCGGGCGATCGAACGGTCGAACGAACTAACAACATCCAAGCAAGTCCGAAGAGTGGGAAGTTGTATCGAACTACCAACTCACCGGAAGAAAGTGCGATCGTGTTAGGAATTTTCGGGTTTTGTTTGATGTGTTATTTATTAGTTTGGAAGTTTCGCGGGAGGGAAGAAGCTAACAAGATGTTGAGAAGAATCAGAAGAAGAGTGAAGTGAGGATAGATACTTGCTAAACCTCATTTTTTCTTAGTGCGGTTGCGTTTTCTCGATTCAGCCGCCGTATTTTTTGCTTTTTTTTGTTTTTCTTTACTTGCTTTAGATTCATTGACAGCACTACCACTTATCGGTTTGCTGGAAAATCCCGATGTATCGGAGTTTTTAGCTGCAAGTAGAGGAGCAATGCTAGCATTATATATCTCCTGAAATTGTGTTAGACCTTCCCCCGTACTCATATCAAACCCTGCTTGATGACCGAGCGTTACAAAGGATTTGGCAAATCCAAATTTAGAGGAATCTTCCATAATCTCCTTAAATTCCGGCTCGATATCCCGCAGGTATTTGATAATTGAAGTGGCATTTCGCAGTTTAAATTCTCGCTTCAAAAATTGCCAGAACGCCAATAATTCCGGGATAGCATTTTCACCTTCTTCCGGCGAAAGCAAACTCACTTTCCTGGGAAACAACTCTTCGACTACAGTTGCCACATCTTCCACTTTCATGCGAGGCAGCGTAAAACCTTCATAGCCGAAACCGTAATAAATGAACTGCGAGATCCAAAATCCAACGTCTGGATAAGTTTTACAGTATTCTTCTCCTTCGGGAGAATTGACAAATAGCTCGATTAGCGTTTCCTGATAATCTTCCAAGAGTGGTTCTGCTTCGTCATAATCTAGGCCATTTAGTTGGCGGATATTAAAAGGTTTATCTGACATAGTTGAAAATTTTTTAATTTAATTGACTTTAGCTCTAAGGTTAGTACAATTTTTGCAGTTCTATTAATTCTTTAGGATTTCATTATATTTAAAAAATCTCCGATCGAGGTATATTTGACTAGCACCGATCGCCCGTGACTATTTAAACCAAGCTAGCATTGTATAGGGCGATCGCCCGTCTCCACCGAACAGCGAAAGATGTGATATAATCTCAAGATAAGATTCGGCGATTGAAATCGCTTCTACACAAACGAAGTCGGCCTCCGCCGACTGAAGAATATTAATATCAAAACTAAATCCAAACAAAAACCCGGTTTCTCCAAGAAACCGGGTTTAATCATCCGCGTTAATCCGCGTTCATCTACGGTTACAAAATCCTACAACTGCTTCACCTCAGAAACCAATTTGGCAACCACATCCTTAGCGCTACCAAACAACATCATCGTCTTATCCTTGTAGAACAACTCATTATCTACACCAGAAAAACCAGCACTCATCCCGCGCTTGATCACGATCGTATGCTTAGCCTTATCAACCTCCAAAATCGGCATCCCATAAATCGGGCTCGCCGTATCGTGACGCGCCGCCGGATTCACAACATCATTCGCACCAATCACCAACGCCACATCCGTTTCTTCAAACTGCGGATTGATATCGTCCATATCGTACAACTGCGGATAAGGCACGTTTGCTTCCGCCAACAGCACATTCATGTGCCCCGGCATCCGCCCAGCCACCGGGTGAATCGCGTATTTCACGTCAACACCCATTTTTTCCAAACCGTCGGCTAACTCGCGCACGGCGTGCTGTGCTTGCGCTACAGCCATCCCGTAACCGGGAATAATTACAACCGATCGCGCATAACCCAACATCATCGCACTTTCTTCGAGATTGATGCTGCGAACAGTTTTGTCAGTAGCACCAGCAGCCCCAGCAGCAGCCCCAGCACTACCGCCACCGCTACCAAACGCGCTAAACAGCACACTACCCAAGGAGCGATTCATCGCCTTGCACATGATTTGCGTCAAAATAATCCCCGACGCGCCCACCAATGCACCAGCGATAATCAGCATATTGTTCATCAAAATGAACCCAGCCACACTCGCCGCAATCCCCGAATAAGAGTTAAGCAGCGACACCACCACCGGCATATCGCCACCGCCAATCGGGAGCACAAACATGATTCCCAGAATATTGGAAATCGCCACCAAAGCCAGGAATACCGGCACATCCTCCGGGTTAAACAGCATATAACCGCTGCCGGCTAAAAGTGCGATCGCCAGCATGGCATTAAACGGCTGTTGCAGCGGAAACGTCATGGGCGCACCAGGTAGCAATTCTTGCAGTTTCGCAAATGCCACAAGGCTACCAGTGAAAGTAATTCCGCCAATCAACACACCCAAAAGGATCGTGATTGTCGCGTCTGGAGTTGGCGATTCCGGGATGCTGAGATAGCGCCAGAATTCGCCCACAGCAACCAGTGCAGAAGCAGCGCCCCCGAAACCGTTAAGCAAACCCACCATCTGCGGCATATCCGTCATCGCCACGGTATTCGCCATAATCGTTCCCAAAATGGAACCGACGATAATTCCGACAGCAATCAATTCGTAGCTGACTACTTGCTTTTCCAGCAACGTACCGACGATCGCAATTAACATCCCGATCGCAGCTAACACATTCCCTTGACGGGCAGTTGCAGGGGAACCCAACTGTTTCAAACCGATAATAAACAAAGATGCGGCAACTAAATAACCTAGTTGAATGCCACTGGGCAGAAAATCGCTCACGCTTTAACCTCTTTTTTCTTGAACATTTGCAGCATTCGATCTGTTACTAAGAAACCGCCGACTACGTTAATTGTGGCCAGGGCGATCGCGATCGTCCCCAAAATCGAAGTAACAGTCACATTGCCTTGGCCTGAAATCAAAATGGCACCTAAAACCGCAATCCCCGAAATCGCATTGGAACCCGACATCAAAGGTGTGTGCAGCGTCGGCGGAACTTTATTAATTACTTCAAATCCCACAAACGACGCTAGAGTAAACACCACTAAACCTGCAATCAATCCTTCTGCCATAACAATTGGTAATTGGTAATTGGAAATAACTCGTTCCCGGTTGCGTCTCACATCTTGCACTATTCTCAAGAACAGGCAAGATGCCTGTTCCACAAAGAGTTAATTTTCTTGTGGGGTGGGCATCCTGCCCGCCCTTGAAGAGCTTATTAGCAATCGCACTATTCTCAAGAACAGGCATGATTCCTGTTCCCCAAAGAGTTAATTTTCTTGTGGGGTGGGCATCCTGCCCGCCCTTGAAGAGCTTATTAACAATCGAGAATCTAACTGACTGCTGAAGCCTGAGCTGCCAAAGCATCGCGAACTCGCTGGTTGCTAATTTCACCATCGCGGGCAACACAAGCACCAGCAATGATATCGTCTTCAAAATTCAAATTGAGTTCCTTATCTTTCACCATCAACTGAAGTAAAGCCGAGATATTCTTCGAGTAAGTTTCGCTAGCGTGGACAGGCATCGACGAAGGCACATTAATCGGGCCGATGACATTAACGCCGTTCCATTCAACATCTTTCCCCGCTTCCGTGCATTCGCAATTGCCGCCTTGTTCGCCCGCGAGGTCAACAATTACCGATCCGGGCTTCATTTGAGAAACCATTTCTCTAGTAACTAAAATAGGTGCTTTTCTGCCGGGAACTTGAGCGGTTGTAATAACTGCATCGGAAGCGCTGACGTGTTGGGTGAGCACTTGGCGGGTGTATTCTTTGGCGGCTTCTGATAATTCTTTAGCGTAACCTCCGGCGGCGACGGTTTCTTCCTTAAGTTCAACATCAAGGAATTTAGCGCCCAAACTTTGCACTTGTTCTTTTGTTTCTGGGCGGATGTCGAAGGCTTCGACTACCGCACCCAAACGGCGCGCCGTGGCGATCGCCTGCAAGCCAGCAACGCCCACACCCATTACCAATACTTTCGCGGGGCGAATTGTACCCGCCGCCGTTGTCAGCATCGGAAAATACTTTGGCAAAGCTGCGGCTGCGATCAATACCGCTTTGTAACCGGCGACGTTACCCTGAGACGACAGCGCATCCATGCTTTGAGCCCGGCTGGTGCGCGGGATCATTTCCATGCTGAATGCCGTTACTTTGCGATCGGCTAAACGCTGCACTAAAGCTGGATCTCCCAGAGGATTCAAAAATCCGATGAAAACGCCTCCTTCCCGGAGTTGATGAACTTCTGATTCTTGCAAGGCTCCGATTTTCACGACGACATCGGCTTCGCCCCACAGCCTAGCGGTATCGGCGACAACCTGAGCTCCCGCTTCTTCGTAAGCAAGATCCGAGAAAAAGGATTGTGCGCCGGCACCGGCCTCAACCCAAACTTCTACGCCCTGTTTGACTAATCGGGCTACAGCGTCGGGTACTAAAGCCACCCGGCGTTCCCCTGCTGCTATTTCTTTTGCGATCGCTAATTTCATGAACTCTCCTTATTTAAGCCTTCCTAGGACGGTTGAAACCGCGCCTACACAGACAAAACCTGCCTCCGCAGGTTTCTTGAAGTGCGATTTTTAATCGCCCGATGCCTTGCTTTACATTGAAGCAGCCGTTGCCCTAAACTTCTCTCGTTGATACTAAAGCCGATCGCCCAAATTCGACCCGTATCTTTAACTTATCTTATACATTCAAATTCGCTAAATGGTTAAGTTTGCCACCGATTATGATATAATTTTATGTCGCCTAATTCTGTAGTCTGAATGTCTGTTATCAGTATTACGCAAAAATTACGCAAAAAAAAGTGACCTCAGCCGGCGGGCGATCGCCCTCATCAAATTGCTGAGAGATTCGATATATTGTAGGCACGATCGCAAATTTCGGGCGAGCAATATTTAAGGTTCACCAAGAGTTTAATTAGAGGAGTTGTTATGCGACGATTATTTTCAGCACTAGCGGTTACAGGTTGCTTGGTGGCTGGATTACCCGCCATCAGTTTAGCCCAGTCCATGCCAGGATTCACGATTTTCGGCGGTCCCGATCGCGCCAACCAATTAAGCTATCGCTTGGATTACGGTACACCCGGGATGAGTGGCGATAGATATCGGCTGCGAATTCCTTCCAAAAAAGTAAGTTTGGCGATCGCCCAACTGAACATATCCTATCCAGACTACTACAAAGGCGAATTTGACCAAAAAAACATTAAAGTGCGCGTCAAAGACAAAACAATAGAATTGCAAGAAGTAATCTGGGACAAAGAAAATCGTTTCATAGAAATTTATCCCAAAGAACCAATTCCTGCAGGCAACAATGTTGAGGTTGTACTCTCCAACGTCAGAAACCCATCTCCCGGCGGAATGTACCATTTCAACGTCCGCATCCGCACCCCCGGAGACGTTCCCTTGCTGCGTTACCTCGGTACTTGGTTGTTGAGCATTAATTGAGGCAAGAGTTCGGGGACGGAATTTCTCGTTAGTCAAGCGATCGCGACAGTTAAATTTAAATGTGGCGATTTTTTTGCTACGGGGAAAAATTAACCATACTTAAATCCTGGTTTTCGGGAGTTGTGAAAATAGAACCTCCGGCTCATATCGCAATTCTCAATGATTCGTAATAATGAGTCTAGGGGCAGTCCCCCGATGGTTGCCCTTCGGTAATTAGGGGTACAGGGGCGCTACCCCTAAAAAATGTTTACCAATCAAATAGGATTGCTTTAGCCGTACTTGCAGCATGAATCTACTAGCAAAAATCAAAACAATAAAACTTCCTCCAGCGCTGCGATCGAGAAATTATCGCCTGTTTTTTGCAGGACAAGGCATCTCCCTGATTGGCAATTGGATGACGCAAGTCGCTACTGTGTGGCTTGTCTACAATTTGAGCGATTCACCTTGGATGCTCGGTGTGGTGGGATTTACAAGTCAAATACCCACATTAATTTTACTGCCTTTTGCAGGAGTTTTAATCGATCGCTGGAACCGCCACCGAGTCCTAATTGCCACTCAAATATTAGCAATGGTTCAATCCTTAGCCTTAGCATTTTTAGCGCTAACAGGAGTCATTAACATTTGGCAGATCGTGGTACTGAGTTTCTTTCAAGGTGCAATTAACGCCTTTGACGCGCCGGCACGGCAAGCTTTTGTGCCGGAACTTGTAGAAAAGAAAGAAGATTTAGCAAATGCGATCGCCCTCAACGCTTCCATGTTCAACGGCGCCAGATTAATCGGCCCAGCAATTGCAGGTTTGCTAATAGCTACAGTCGGCGCAAGTTATTGCTTTCTCATTGACGGACTCAGCTACATCGCCGTAATTGCAGGCTTATTAGCGATGCAAATCAAGCCCCGAAAAATTGCCGCCACTAATACCAAACCCTTACAAAGATTAAAAGAAGGATTCGTTTATGCCTTCGGGTTTCCCCCGATTCGAGCAATTTTACTGCTATTAGCATTAGTCAGTTTTGCCGGAATGTCGCACACAGTATTAGTCCCAATTTTTGCCACCAAAATTCTGCAAGGCGACGCACAAACCCTCGGCTTTTTGATGGCATCTTCGGGAGTCGGCGCCTTCGCGGGGGCGATTTATTTGATTTCGCGCAAAAGTGTAGTTGGCCTCGGCAAATGGATTGCGATTTCACCGGCAATTATGGGATTCGGACTGATAGGTTTTGGTTTGTCCCACGTCTTGTGGCTGTCATTAATCATGATGTTGTTCGTGGGGTTTGGTTTCATTTTGCAATTTGCAGGAGGAAACACATTTTTGCAAACAATTGTGGAAGACGACAAACGCGGAAGAGTGATGAGCATATACACGATGGCATTTTTTGGAGTCACACCGTTTGGGAATTTAGTTGCTGGGGGATTGGCAAATTATATCGGCGCTCCTAATACACTAATCATTGGCGGTATAATTTGTGTTTTAGGCTCCATAGTTTTTACCAAACAGTTGCCAGCTTT
Organism: Microcoleus sp. Pol8_D6; assembly: GCF_036700965.1. Taxonomy (NCBI): domain Bacteria; kingdom Bacillati; phylum Cyanobacteriota; class Cyanophyceae; order Oscillatoriales; family Microcoleaceae; genus Microcoleus; species Microcoleus sp. Pol8_D6. The sequence goes on from NZ_JAUBPW010000023.1 coordinate 81,639, forward strand.
AAAAAACTTAGTCCGGCCACTTTATCAAAAAATGGGTTTAATTCCGCACTAGGGATTTAGTGTAAAATCACAAATGCCAACATTAAACAACATTCCCAAAGCTAATATCTGACTGTCTCTCTCTCTAGCAATCCTCAACAACTTGTAAACTTCTCTCTTTCCCTCTTATCTTCTCTTTCTCTGCGCCCTCTGCGCCCTCTGCGGTTAAAACATCCAAATTAATTACGCAACCCGTTGCAGAAAGTGTTTTTGAGCTTGTTTACCATTCTTGTTGGGCTTCTGCTTCTGCTTGGATTAAATTTTGCCGCAGTTGCACCCAATTTATTTGATGAGATGGCAAATCTTCGATCAGCTTTCCGCGCTGTAAATGCAGAATTCGCGTGCTAAATTGCTCGGCTAATTCTAATTGATGGTTGACCATTACAATGGTTGTTTGGCCGTTTGTTAGCTGTGTCAATACTTGCAAAAGGTGGGCGGCTTTTCCTGCGTCTAGGGCGGATGTTGGCTCGTCTAAAAGCAAGATTTTTGGTTGCAGGATGATGCCGCGGGCGATCGCCACGAGCTGTTTTTGGCCTGTGGAAAGCTGGAATTCGCTGCGATTGAGCCATTCTTGGGGTATATGCAGTTGTTCGATCGCCCTGCTAATTCTCTCAGCAATGTTTGATGAAGTCACGCCCCGCAGCTTCAAAGGATAAGCCAATGCTTCTCGCACCGACATTCCCAAAAGCTTGGATTCTTGCAGGATGAGGGTGATTTGTTTGCGGAGTTCGATCGCAGGTATTTGGCGATATTCTGTATTTTCCAGATAAATCGAGCCGCTGGTGGGAGTGCTGAGCCGATTTAGCAACCGCAACAGCGTTGTTTTGCCGGCACCTGAAGGGCCAACAATTGCCACGCGAGATCCCTTGTGTACCTGAAACGATATATTTTCCAACAAATGACTTGAGGCGATCGGTGTTTTCAAGCTTACACCGTCAATTCGCAGTTGAGGATTTGTTTCTGTATTATTTTCCGAATAATTAGGCATTGAATTAATTAAAAATCTAAAAAACCGGATACCCAGATCCCGACTTCTTTAACAAGTCGGGGATCTAACAGCTAAATTAATCCGTGTATCCGTGTCCGAATCCGTGTCGTGCCATTTTTCCTGCTCAAACTTTTACAGATTTTTCTAAAGGAAAACCCAGCTTTTCGCGCTGTTCCAAATAAAGCTGAGCAACTCGCCTCGCCAAGTTACGAATTTTGGTGATATACCGGGTTCTTTCCGTTACAGAAATCACACCTCTAGCGTCGAGCAAATTGAAAGTGTGAGAACATTTTAGCACATAATCAAGACTAGGCAAAACCAATCCTTTTTTTGTCAATTGTTCGGCTTCTTGCTCGTACAATCCAAATAGAGTAAACAGCAATTCGGGATTGGAAGCTTCAAAGTTATAAGTACACTGTTCTATTTCTCCTTGCAGGTGAACGTCGCCGTAAGTGATGCCATCTTTCCACTGAATTTTCGTCATCGCATCGACTTCTTGGAGATACATTGCGAGGCGTTCTAGTCCGTAGGTAATTTCAATGGAGACGGGGCGACAGTCAATGCTACCGCACTGTTGAAAGTAGGTAAATTGGGTGATTTCCATACCGTCGAGCCAGACTTCCCAGCCGACGCCCCAAGCTCCGAGGGTAGGCGATTCCCAGTTGTCTTCTACGAAACGAATGTCGTGGTCTTCAGGGCTAATTCCTAATGCTCTGAGGGAGTCTAAATAGATGTCTTGGATGTTGGGAGGAGAGGGTTTAATTAAAACTTGATATTGATAGTAATGTTGGAAGCGGTTGGGATTTTCGCCGTAGCGTCCGTCGGTGGGGCGGCGACAGGGTTCGATGTAGGCGACTGACCAAGGTTCGGGGCCAATTGCTCTGAGAAAGGTGTGGGGATTCATGGTTCCTGCACCTTTTTCTGTGTCGTAGGATTGGGCGATCAGGCATCCTCGATCGCTCCAGAATTTGTTTAAGGTGGCAATGACTGATTGAAAGTTCACTGGTTTAAATATGGTTAGCGAGTGTCTAAGCTTATTTAAGCATACTCAAGGCACGGTTTATTCAAATAAATCATAGCGAAATTATATAAGACAGGATTCATAGCGAATTGCCCTACTCTGCTTTTTCCTGTTGGCGTTTTTCGATTTCGGCGATCGGTAGTAACATTCTCTCAAGAACTGATTCCCATGTTTTTAGCGAGATTTTTACTGCCCTTTCTTTACAAGCTATTACCATTTCGTTTGCATAGAGATAATTTAATAATTCCCCTTCGGTTCTAAATATTGCTTCCCATTCTTGCTGAAGACTTAAACTTTCAGCCCATACTTGGAAAACCCGATCTACAAAACATCGAAGTAGATTGTAGGATTCTCGGTCATAAACGTCATAAACTCTCTCAATTTTTGGAGTTTCAATTTCTAACATCTGAAGATTTTTTATTAAAATTTCAAAATCAACAACACTAAAAATTTCTAATTCATGAATGATAGGCACCATTTCTTGAGCTAAATAAATAACTTTATTCTGAGGGCGCTCGCGATGGCGAACTAAGGTATCGAACTTTCTCAATACCTCATTAATATCGTCAGAATGTGCTATTCTATCAATTAATCTTGAAAGGTAATTCATACATTCTCCCAGAGCCATATTATGGATAATATCTGGAGACAATGCACAAGCTATGTACATAGCTGCCGCTCTTTTTATAACAGGTTTAAAATCTCCTGTTGCTTTATTTGTTGAGGAATGTACCCAGTTCAACCAAGCCGTAAGTTTACCAACGGCGCTCAATCTTTGGACGGCTGATTCCATGTTCAATATTAGAATACTGGCATCATCCAACATTTCTGTAGTCAAAAAAAATACTTCTTTCCATTGATTCTCATTAACATGATGAGCTAGTGCTTGCAATGTTGCTTTGTCTTGTGAGTCACGACTGTGAATCTTTGCAAAGGAGTAAGCAGTACAATATTCTTGAAACGTCAGGTGTGAAAATGACCAAACCTTCTGACTTCGCTCAATCAACAATCCATGCTGCGCTTCCATCGCCCTCAAAACCGATCGACTATCCCGCTGCCCAATCCCCAAAAACTCCGCAATATACTCCTCAATTTCTGCCTGCTCAAATAGCACATATTGCTCTTTTTCAAACTTCTTCACTGCCAGAAAGCTCAATAATTCTAGCTTTCGCTCCACTGACAAATCGCGATAAATCTCATCCCGTTCAATCTCCCGCGACTTGTCCCACTTCTCCAGCAGCAACTCCAACCCCTCTTCATAAAGCTTGGAACGCTTCGAGTAAAACTTTCCCTTGTGGTGAAACACCGCACAAGTCAAACTCAGCAAAATCGGCGTAATTGCTAACTCCCGAATCGACTTATTCTCCTCCAAAAAGAGCAGCCGCAGAAACTCCTCCGCTTTTGCCAGTCCCCCCGACTCATCCCCCATCACCGCCTTATACCAATGTTGGGCAAAAGCCCGCGCCTGCGTTTCATTAAAATCCGCCACCTCCACATAATCAAACCGCTCAAACCGCGATTCCTGACTCTGCGTTCGACAGGTCACAATTACCTGCACCTGCGGATAAGTGCGAGCAAACCGCTTGATTTCCTTGGCGATGTTCTTCCCATCTTCTCCCGTCACCTCATCCAACCCATCCAGCAGCACCAGCGCCCGACCTCGATTTAACGCCAATTGAGTTTCGGCATCCGATAACCGCCAGCACCGTTCTAGATAACGCTCTACCGAGTAGGCAACCTCACGCCCATCCTCGACAAAATCTCGCAGTTTAATCAAAACCGGAATCCGGTGCGCTTGTAAGTTCCCTGCGTTGCACTCCATCACCCCTCGCTGCAAATACGTGGTCTTTCCCGAACCCGGTTTGCCCACTACCATCAGGTTCGCATTCTTTGCCAGCACGTCTAAACCTGATACCCGTTTTCGCTGTTTGCCCAAACCAATGCGATCCAAACTGCGGTAGCTGGGATTTTGGCTGAAGTCCTGCCACAAGTCATCCAATTCCGATTTACGACTACTACTGAGTTCCTCCAGAATATTGACATCCACAAACAAGTCACCCAACGGCAGGCAACGATCGATTTCCCAAAGTGGCATAGTGCCGTGCAACCGTTGGATGTCATCGTGGAGGCGCGATCGTACCTGCTGAACCAACGCATCAACAGGATCTTTGACGCTCTCCGCAGGCAGATTTGACAGTGAACTCGCTGGTTTACGTTTCTGCAGCTCCTCTAAATAGCGCCGTAACTCCCTTTCTTTAACAGGACCCGGATCGTTGATTCCAAACTTTTTGTAAACCCCTGTTAGCCGCGTACTAACAACGCTTTCAGTTGTATCAAGCTCAATGGCAATTTGCACCTTATTTTTATCTTGACCAAATAGCCGCAAAAAAACAGCTATCTCTAGGTCAGTCAGCTTTTTCGTGCCAGCGATTTCGGTCAAGAAGTCATGAGGAAAGGGCATTACGAGCAAACGAGCAAAGGGTACACAGATAGTTTAGCTACTTTTTTTGCCCGAAGCCAGTCTAAGTCAGGTTAAATCAGCCTAAGTCAGTCAAGTCAGTTTAAATAACTCTCAATTCTAATTGTTCCAATGGATTTAAGCATTAAAAAAAGGTGATTCTAATGTCTAAATCCAACAAAAAGAAATGGCTCAAAGTAATCGAGTTTACTGTAGTGGGTGTTGCCACCTGGCTCAATCCCCAAGCAGGATTTCTGCTCTTTCTGCTCCGGCTGTGCTTTCAAATCTTGGCTGCGTTGCAGAAAGATGAGGAGAGTGAAATAGATAAAAGCTAAATGCTAAACGAGTAGATTGAGAAAACATTGTCGTTGCCGATCGCCGAAATCGACAAGCGAAAATCTGAAAAAATGAGTGGATGCGATCGCTACTCAAACTATCGAGCGATCGCATTTACCAATCTTGGCATGGTATAGTACCCATCTTCGATTCGCATCGACAACTCATGAAAACAGACACCATTTTCTACAGCCTGTTTCAGGAATTTCCCAGCTTCTTCTTTGAACTGATCGATCGCCCTCCAGACGAAGCCACCGCCTATGAATTCACCTCCCGCGAAATCAAACAACTGGCATTCCGCATCGATGGGTTATTTCTCCCCACAACCGAAGAATCTGAAAAACCATTTTACTTGGCTGAAGTTCAGTTTCAACCCGATGCCGACTTGTACTACCGCATCTTTGGCGAACTCTTTCTCTATCTGCGACAATACAAACCACTCAATCCTTGGCGCGTGGTTGTCATCTATCCCAATCGTCGCATCGAACACGAACAGATGCTGCAATTTCAAGAACTCTTAACCAGTCAGCGCGTCCAACGGATTTACCTCGATGAATTGCCAGAAGCCGCAGATCGATCGCTCGGAGTGAAAGTTGTTAAACTGGTAATCGAGCCAGCAGAGACTGCAGCAGAACAAGCACGGCATTCGATCACAATGGCCCGACAACAGTTGTCCGATCCAACCGTTCTACGCGATTTAATTAACCTCATCGAAACAATTATCGTCTACAAACTCCCCCAAAAAAGCCGCGAGGAAATTGCCGCCATGTTGAATTTAAGCGAACTCAGACAAACTCGTTTTTACCAGGAAGTCAAGCAAGAAGGTTTAGAAGAAGGACTCGAACAAGGTAGGCAGGAAGGTGAGCGGCAGGCGAAGTTAGAAGCCATTCGTCGCACGATCGGGCTGGGGATAAATTTAGATACGATCGCGCAATTATTAGATTTGTCTCTGGAATTTGTTCGGCAAACAATTAACAAAATCCAACGGGAATCGATGTCACTCCCCGAACAAAATATCGACTCATTTATCGAACTATTAACTCAGCAGCGATCGCTCTTCTCTGCAGAAGAATTAACCGAACTAGCGCAGCTAATTGAACCCTTATCCGATGAGAGCGATGTCCTTTCAGAAGCGATTTCATCCTGGGCTGAAAATTACCCTTCAATTCAGGAAGCTCAAGCCCAACTGCTCGAACCACTACCGCCGGCTAAGGCATCAGAAAAAGCAGCAGTCACCCGAGAAACTAGCGAATCTCAACTCCGCGATCGCCTCAACAAACAAGCTCTCAAAAATGCCATTTTATTGTAGCGCGATCTGCCGTATCTCTACTGGCAAATAAACTGAGGCAGATATTGCTGTCTTGCGTCAGGTGTTGAGTGGAAGCGATCACTAAATTGCCACTAAAAAACAGAATAGTCAGAACCCCGACTTCTTGAAGAAGTCGGGGTTCTGACAGTGAAAAAGTTGAGATTACTTTCTAGTTTAGTCTGCGGGAGCGAGGGAAACTAACAGAGTGATGTTGTCAACGCCGATGACATAAACGGTGTCTCCCGGTGTGAGGGTGATTTGGCGATCGCAACGTGCGGGCCACCAGCTACCTTGAAAGCGGACGCGACCTGTTTGATTCGGGTAAATCGATTCATCGACGACTGCTTCTTCGTTGAAATAGTTAAAATTGGTGTTCACGTAATTTTTGATGAGCATATTGTTAGGGCCGCTGTATCCTTGGGTAGAGAAAATCGAGCCGAAAGCTTTTACTACGTTGAACATGATATTTACTCCTGTGGTGTTAAAATATGTGGATGTGTAATTGTCTGTTTATGCTATTTGAGAGGCTGCATTTCCTCGGTTAAGATTGATTGCCTTGATATTTCATTGTTCCTGCCTTCCGTCGTTCTATCAGGATAAAAGGCCAAGAATTTTTGAAATGTTGAGGGGATTTGAGAAGCGGTTGCGGGGAGTATAAATCCAGTAATTCGAGGTATTGAATTAAGGATTTCATGGTTGAGTAGTTTGTCGGATTTACCTTAAGGGTAGATGTGGTTAGCTACATTAGAGATTGTCTGATTCCGCATTACTGCTGCTGTGAAAATGTTTTATTTTTGGGTTTTATGTTTTGATTGCGTTGTGACTCACTTGCTTTACATTTACTAATTTGCCAGGAGTCGAATATCTTTGGTGCGATCGCCAGTCCACTTTCCGAGTCTGGTACTGGCACAGGACACTTTCAAACCTGCAAACAACGATTTTGCAAAGGTTTCTGCCTACCTATCAGGCTGGTAGCTGTGCCAATTTAGCCAAGTGGACTACCGCAAACAGTGAATTATGAACTTACGCCGTCTCGATCGCCCAATCCGGAATATCCATACATATCTAGTCCGTAACTTACACACCAAACCCCTAAAAACCCCGTTGCTGACACCCTGTGCGCCATTAGGGGCCCGTAAGCGGATCTATGATAGGGTTTGCTGAATAATTGATCGCAGACCACTAGCAGGAGCGATCGATATATTCAAGGTGAGTTAAATATAAGTTT